>CALGZD010000061.1 GCA_937934635.1 uncultured Deinococcales bacterium | reverse complement strand
TATTTAACGGTCCACTCGAAGGTCAACCCAATTGGATCATTGACCTCTATGGACGTTCTGTAGTTTTACATCACTACAACAAAGTGGTTGAGGCAGACCCAACAGACCTTGCTGAATTACAAAAGCTGCTATTAGAGCAATTCCCTTTTGTACAGTGCATCATCCTCAAAGAACGACGAGCCAGTGATCCTGAACTGCGTCAAGGCAGAATCATTTACGGTGATAGTCCTGATAATTCGATTCGGGAAAGTGGTACTCGCTACAGCATCGATTTGTTGATGAATCAGGATGCCAGTTTCTACATTGACACACGCAATTTACGAACATGGCTTAGTGAAAATAGTGCTGGCAAGACTGTGCTTAATACCTTTGCGTACACAGGCAGTTTAGGCGTAGCAGCACTAGCAGGTGGGGCAACACAAGTTGTGCAGACAGATTTGAATAAACGTTTTTTGAATGTTGCCAAGACCTCGTGCACACTAAACGGTTTTGCTATCAACAAAAAGGATTTCAAAGTGGGTGATTTTTGGTTTCAAGTCAAAAATCTCAATAGAGCCAAAGCACGTTTTGACATTGTTATTTTAGACCCGCCTTTTTTCGCAGCCACTGACAAAGGTCGTTTTGATACCCAGCAAGACACTAAGAGGCTTATCAATAAACTTAGACCATTGGTGCGAGATGGTGGTCACATTGTTAGCATAAATAATGCGCTCTTTTTGAGTGGGCAGGATTATCTTGATGAACTAGAAAAGCTCTGTGAAGGTGGCTATGTCGCTATTCAGGAATTTATAGATGTGCCTGATGACTGTAGGGGGTTTTCGGATTATGATTCAAATCTTGCTATTGCCGACCCTAGTCCTTTTAATCACTCAACGAAAATTGCTGTTTTGAAAATCATGCATAAATCTTAAAGCATTTACAAAGCCTGATTTCATGCGCTTTTGGGCGCACTGCCGTTGACCACGACAAGCTTTTTCGCTACCCTGTAGGGCGGTCGTGCAACATCTGCTGCTTAGTGGATGGTTAAAGACTGAGCATATCGGTATTTCTTTGAATTTTTTAGGCAGATGTTGCTTTGCAGTTTTTTCGCTTTGCCCAAAAACGTGCTGCTTCTGTCTATCACTTCAGTTTGACTGATTTTTTATATTTTGTAGTAATTGTGATGCGAATGTAAACTTGCAGTTTTTTCGCTACGCTTCAAAAATATGCTGTAAGTTTTAGCTTGTTAGAACAATAAAGAGGTAAGTTTTAGGTGTTTCAAAGTTTAGGTGACAGATTACAAGGTGTTTTCGACGGTCTAAGAGGTCGTGGCAAACTCACAGAGACAGAGGTAACTGCTGCGCTACGTGAGATTCGTGTTGCTCTTTTAGAAGCAGACGTTAACTTAGAGGTTGCCAAAGCCTTTACTGAACGTGTTCAGGAAAAAGCGGTTGGTTCTGAAGCGCTTATGGCACTGGATGCTGACAAGCGTGTTATTGGCATTGTTCACGAAGAGTTGATTGACCTTCTTGGTGGCGAACAAGTTCAGCCAAGCTTCGATGAAAATCGCAACATCTGGATGCTTATGGGCTTGCAAGGTGCTGGTAAAACTACTACCGCAGGCAAGCTAGCACGTCACTATAAAGAACAAGGGCGTAAGCCTTTGCTTGTTGCTGCGGATGTTCAGCGTCCTGCTGCACGTGAGCAGTTGCGTGTTTTGGGTGAGCAAATTGGCATCCCTGTTTTTGAAGTTAAAGATAACGAAGCTGCGCTACAAATCAAAGTTCGCTTAGATGACTACCTCCTTGAAAATGATTTTGATTTAGTCATTGTTGATACCGCTGGACGTTTACAAATAGACGAAGACTTGATGCATGAGCTTTCAACGCTGCGTGAAGTCTTGCGCCCTTCTGAGAACATCCTTGTTATTGATGCTATGACAGGACAGCAGTCTTTACCTGTTGCAAAAAGCTTCGATGAGCGTGTGGGTGGTGTTACTGGTCTCATCATGACCAAGCTAGATGGTGACGCACGTGGTGGTGCGGCACTTTCTGCAAAGCATGTTACGGGTAAGCCTATTTACTTTGCGGGTATGAGTGAGAAGATAGACGGGCTCGAGCCTTTCTATCCTGACCGTGTTGCAGGGCGAATCTTGGGTATGGGTGACGTATTGACACTCATCGAGAAAGCCAAGATGCTAGAAGATGACGACGAAGAGCTTGGCGATGTTAAAGACTTCAACCTCAATGATCTTCTGAGCCAAATGCGAAAAATCAAGCGCATGGGTTCTTTTAGCGATATTGTCAAACTTATTCCAGGTGCAAGTCGCATGATTCCTGCGGATGCAGATATAGACGAAAAACAAATTGCTCGTTTTGAAGCTATTATGTCATCTATGACCGAAGAAGAGCGCAAAAAACCAGCTCTTTTAAATGCTAGTAGACGTAAACGTATTGCTGCTGGTTCAGGTACTTCTGTTCAGCAAGTCAATCAACTCATGAAGCAATACGAGCAAATGAAGAAGATGATGAAACAAATGATGGGTGGCGGTGGTGCAGGCGGTCGCTCAGCAATGGCAGGTGCAGGTGGTGCAGGCGGTGGTTACTTACCAAAACGTAGTGCAACCAAGAAGAAAAAGAAAAAGCGTAGGAAAAAGTAAGGAAAAGTAAGAAAAATAGGGGAAAGTAAGAAAAATAAACACTTTAGAGACAATCTGTTTTGTTTTGTTAGTCAAAAGAGGCTAAACTTAGCCTTACTTTATTAATATCTTTACTGTAATTAGTATCTTTATTGTAGTAATAGTTTGAGAGGAAAGACCAAATGGTAAAAATTCGTTTAATGCGTATCGGTAGTAAGAAAAATCCACGCTACCGTGTTGTAGTAGTAGATGAGCGTAGAAAAAGAACTGGTGGCTACATCGAGTCAATCGGTCACTATGATCCAAGCAAAAAAACTGCTGAGCCTCTAGTTATCAAGAATGACCGTGCAGAGTACTGGTTAAGTCAAGGTGCACAACCAACTTCAACAGCACTGAAGCTACTTGAAGAAATTGGTGTTCCTGTTGGCAATGTGATTGTAAAACGCGGTAAAAACTATAAAGAGCGTGTTGCTGCTGCACAAGGCTAGAGAAAACTAAAAAGCTCTAAAAATCATTTACGCTGTGAAAGCTACAACTGAAGAACAGTGCGAGTCGTGCGTTTTTCTTATATCACATAAGAAAAACGCATTTTTTGTGAAGGTTTCCGATTTCGTGTGTATTATACCGAAGTGAATCATAAATGTCATAATCCCAGTCAATACGCAAGGTTTTCAAACCTTTATCCTTCGGTTATTTCGCAATCTTTGCGACTATATCTTTATGACATTCATCTTTCAGTTTAGTATTATTTTAAAGATTACACAAGTCGAGACACGAAATCTGGTAAACCGTCTTTTTTGTTGATACTTGAAGCTTGATATACAGTGATGATACGACTTTATAAGTCGAATTGGCATCAGTGGACGTATTCTTTGTCCGTAAAATGGATGTTAAAAGCTTTTTTGTGGTGTATACTATTTTTATAAATCAACACTACCTTTGCATTACATGTGTGTTTCGGGTCTATGCTTCGTATATGAAGTAGAAGCTGTCTTGTAGAGGTTTTACTTGCTAGCCTGTTTTTTGTGGCTAGTCTTGCAAGTGATAAGGAGTCGATGGCGTGCCACTAGATTTGGTTGCCTATCTTGCTCAGCACCTAGTTAATGAACCAGATAAGGTGAAAGTGACTGCTAAGCGAGATGGAAGACAAACGATAATAAATATACGTTGTTCTGAAGAAGATGCTGGTCGCATCATTGGACGTAATGGGCGTATTATTAACAGTATTCGGACTTTAGCAAGAGCTACAAACGAGGGGCGAGAAAGCATTGAGGTAAAGCTCTTAGATGCTGATTCCTCTGATGAAGATTTTGAAAGCGCCGAAAGCCTATAATAGGGTGTAGTGTTAGGTATTAGCTTATCTAGGACTATTGTTTGATACTACTGTTTTCTATAGCAGGCGAGGAGAAATACGATAGACAGGTGCACAACATACTTTGTGCCTAAGATTGCAGAAGTACTGCTTCTGACCTCACTTTAATGACTGAGTTAGATACGAATTACACAAAAAAATTACGTCAATCAACTTTTGAATCCGCTATATAACAAATCTACCAGTATTAATAAGTATAGGTGTTAGAGTGTCGCATGACAACATAGATGACTTGTCTGATGAACCCCTTGAGTTCAAAACAAGTTATGAAATTCCCGAAGATGACGATATTCCAGAAGGATATGTTTATATAGGTAAGTTTGGACGTACCTTTGGTCTGAAAGGTGGTCTACGCTTTTACGCAGTTGGCGAAACTGAAGCAAATATCATCGCAGATGTTGAAGATGTTTATGTTACATCTTTGGGAACACGCAAACTAAAGTTTGTAAATGAAAAAGGTCCACATTTACTTGTGTTTATTGCAGGTATTAAACACGTGGATTATGCCAAGCCAGTTACCAATCAAAGGCTTTATGTTAAAGAAGAGCATCTGCCAAACGTGGAGAATAGTTTCTATGTAGATAAATTGCTTGGTAGTGCGGTTTTTCTAAACAATGAAAGTTTTGGAGAAGTCAAAGAAGTGATGGACGCAGGTGCCCAAGAACTTCTAGTGATTGAGACTGAAGAAAAAGATTATATGGTACCTATAGCAGCGACCTATGTTTCATTTAAAGATGATGGTATCTATATTGATAATCCGCCAGAAGGTTTGTTTGATTTATAGAAGGTTTCCGATTTCGTGTGTATTGGTTCAAGTCAAAATGATTAAATCAAGGATTACACAAGTCGATACACAGAATCTGGTAAACCGTCATTTATAAGCTATAAAGCCTAGCGAAAATAAGTATACTTGAGGTGTGTTTTGTCAAAGGTTGAAGATATATCTAGACTGGTCTTTAACTTTTGAAGTTTATACCAATTCCGCTTAATTCGTTCATTACTTCGAAGTGTTAAAAAATCAAGGAATCTAAGCGTGTTGCGGAATGTGGTTGAGCACCTGACGATTCAAGCTGGTTACTTTATTAACGATACTTTCGGACTCAGCTTTCGGACTCAGTATTAGCAAGGCGTACTTTAGTATTTTTTCAAAAAGCATATGACTTCTCTATATGTATTGAAAATTATTTCTAACTTTGGGTGGAACTTTGGGTGGAACGCATCCTTATAAAATCATGAAATACAGTATTTGCACGCTTTTTCCACAACTTATCCAACCTTGGACTGAAGAAGGTTTACTAGGCAGAGCAGTTGAAAAAGAACTTATATCTTTTGACCTGTACAACCTTCGAGACTACTCAGGAAATAAACATAACAAGGTTGACGATACGCCCTATGGTGGTGGTGCAGGTATGGTGATGCGAGTCGATGTTGCTGCTAGGGCGATAGAAGCTGTGCAGGCT
>CALGZD010000060.1 GCA_937934635.1 uncultured Deinococcales bacterium | reverse complement strand
AATTATGGATGAAGCGGAGTGGCTCGAGCCCACCCAAGCAGACCTCTCTCAACTAAACTAACCTTCAAGCACAACAATAAGGTATAATCCTCCCACTCTGGGAGTTATGTAATCATGCCAAAAACTAGCAAAAAGACTACTAAAAAGACTACTAAGAAGACTAGCAGTAAAGTTACTAAAGCAACTTATCAACACGAACCACTTCCCGAAAAAGGCGAAGTCGTAGCCCATCAAAATCTAACTTTAATAGAAGTAGCCGACCCAGCTGAACTAAGCAGTTTTTTAGTCGATAAACGTTTAAAAGACTATATCCTCACTACACTTTCACCAACTGAAGCACTTGTCCTACCCGAACATAGCAAAACCTTTATAACTGCCTTGCAAAAAGCAGGTCATACACCAAAGGTGAGTGAATTTTAATGCCTACATTTCCAAAGCAGTTTATCGAAAGGCTCATTCAAGAAGCAGGTAACGACGAAGATATGCTTGCTGTTTTAGATGGTTTAGGTTTAAGTATTTCTGAAGTAGATGGTATGAACGTCATAAATGTAGAAAATGACGATTACGACCAAGATTTTGATGATTATGATGACGGTGGAAAGCCTCGCTTACCCAAAGCAGAGATTGAAACTTACATAGAAGAAATTAATAAAGACCAGTTAGTCAGAGTGGCTAAACGTTTTGCTCCAGATACAAGTGCTCAAACAGTTGCGCCCCTTAAAACTGCAATTAAAAAAGCCCTCAAAAACCCCAAACATATAAAAGCTGTCGTAGATAACTTAAACCCTTTAGAAGAAGAACTCCTATTAGAGGCAAAACGCCTAGGTGGTGTAGTGAATGGTTGGAATCTAATCCTCCATGCAATCAAGCTTGGCTTTGAACCAGAACCTAAAGGTGCTAAAACAAGTCTTTATAAAGTTGAAGCTTCTCAACATGCTGGCGTCAAGTTTATACTTCCTTTAATTCGTGATTGCTTATTGCTTCCAAGCTCCACCTATGCAAGCTGGTTTGAACGTCACTACTATGGTTACCAGCAGAGTTTAGATGTTGAAAATGATGTCCTTCAGGTTGATGAGCGCATTTTAGATGCACTGCCTGATAAAGCAGCAGCAAAAGCAAAGTCACCAAAATACAAAATTCTTAAAGATATCGACGCTTCAGGTTTTGTTCAAAAACACCCCTTAGAAGCGATTCTCAAACTCAACGAAGTCTTAAAACTTATTGAAAGCAGTGGTGGACTTCTGACTAATAAAGATGGGTCAATTAGCAGAAACACCATCAAGAAATTGCTCAAACTAGCACCGTGGCTAGAAGATGAACTTGAAAGTTACCTTGAGCAAATCAAGCCTTTAGGCTTTTTAGTTGTTAAACAAATAGATGGAAAAATCACCTTACAAGTAGACAGAGAACGTCTAGAAAACTTTCAAACCTCACCCTTCGCAGTTAGCTACTGTATGCTCTTTGATGGATTCATCAATAGTAGCAACGAAAAGTATGATCCAGCAGCTTCACAATATGGCTCTGATGAGGTTATTCATAGTTTAATTGCACGCAGGGCACTCGTTGATGCTGTGTGCCAGCTTCCAGAAGAAGCTGTTGATTTAGATGCTGCCCTTAAGCTCATGTGGAAGAAAAAACTGTGCTATGTCATGCGTGCAAAAGTGAGTAGGGCTTATTACGGAAGTTCAAACACTGTTGAAGAACGTCCAATGCCTAAGTGGTTTCGCCACAGTATTTTGGAAGAATTACACACTTACGGTCTAGTTGCTATTAAGGAAACAGGTAAAGAAGAAAAACAAGATGTAGAGGTTACTAGAAGATACCTTCCTGAAGCTTATGTGGAACTAGATAAAACAAACTATGCTATTAAAATTACGAAAGCCAAAGACTGGTGGTACAAAGGTCGAGCTTTAAATCGAGCATTACACCTTTCCCCTCCACAAGATGCAGAAAGCTATAAAAAAGCCGTTATAGAACATATAGGTGCAGAGCATTTTGATATTGACTATACTAAACCAAGTCAAAAATCACTACTAATACAGGCAAACTTTGACATTTTGGTTTATTTAGATATGCTCACACCTTTTGCTGTTGCTGCGCTGAATGCTGCCGATTGTACAAGGATAGATGCCCAAACAGCCAACTACACTATTTCGCGAGCTAGCGTCTACCGAGCCCTCGAATTAGGCATGACACTTGAAGGCATCCTCAAACTTCTTGAAAACAACAGTCACGACTTACCAAACAATGTAAAAGTGAGCATCACTGAGTGGGCAAATCGTAGAGAACGCCTAAGCGTCACTGAAAACACTACCTTACTTGAATTTCCAACAAAAAAAGACAGAGACACTGCACATAAAAAGACAACAAACTCACGTCCTATTGCTGAGCGCTTCTTATGCGTGCCAAAAGAAATAGAAGTTCAAAAAACAGTAACAACCTTTCACAACTACCGAGCTGAGCCTCAGCGCATTATTGAGTTTAAAGATGATGGCAGCTTTAAGTTAAAAGGTGCTAGCGATTTGGCAGGACGAGCAGTGCTTGCTGCTTTAGCCGAGCAAGACAGTAAAGGTAACTACTCTCTAAGTACAAAAGCAATTCAAGCTGGTGCTTTTACTAAAGTTGCAAAAGAGAACTTACTAAAACGAACAAAAGGTAATTTACCCACCCAGCTCTCTGTACTGATTGACATATGGTCAGGTAAAACTTCTTCTCCAGCTATTGGTCAAGTGAGTATCTTTCAACACGCTAGTGCCAAAGAGCTTGCCAAACATCCAAGCATCGCTCCCTTGCTGACAGGTCAATTGGGCTCTACTAGTTATTTAGTTGCAGAGGGCAAAGTTACTGAACTAAATAAAGTTCT
>CALGZD010000059.1 GCA_937934635.1 uncultured Deinococcales bacterium | reverse complement strand
CTTGGTGTCATCTTATCGAACCGTAAAAATCGATTCATACTGTCATGACTATAGAACTCGTGATGATCTGCCATATAGGTCTGTGTGTAGTTGATTTGACTACTGATTAAAAACTCACAATAATCTAGTCTGTGTTGTTCGTAATTCATTACTTATTTTACTCGTTAATCGAGTGTTTTGCGTAAGTCCTACAGTTTAGTATTAGGTCAGTTCATCGTGGAAGAGCTTTATCGATTCAAAAATAGAAAAAAGGATGCTTGTGTGGAAAAGCATCCTTTTTTTTATTGTTTATTTTTGTTGCTTAGGTAAGAAAATTATTGCAAGGCGTTATAAATAGAGTTAAGCAACGGATTTGGCAAGATGCCAATAAGCAATATACCAACAGCTGAAATTATTAGTGCTGCGAGTACAACTGGTTTTAGTTGAATGCTTGCTATGTTCGCTATGTTTGGGCTTGTTTGCATAGCTACACTAGTAGTACCTTCAGGGCTATCGCTTTCTTGCAACCACTCTTCTTGCAACCACATAGCCACAATAACTCGGAAATAGTAGAAGTAAGCTAAAACGGTGTTTGCAATGGCAATCAGTGCTAGCAAGATAAGCCCTGCATCTACAGCACTTTTGAATACGAAGAGTTTGCCTACGAAGCCTGCAAGTAGAGGCATACCTGCTAAGCTCAGTAAAAATAAGGTAAAGAGTAACGCAATGATAGGTTGGCGTTTGCCAAGTCCACGGTACTTTGTGATGATTGGGGCAACGCCAGCATCGGCCATAGTAGCAATGATGGTGAATGCACCGATATTGCTGAAGACATAGCCTATGCCATAGAGTACAATCGCAGCGTAGCCTTGAATGCTTCCACTGGCGATACCAACGGTAATCGTGCCAAGCTGAGCGATTGAAGAATAACCTAGCAGTCGTTTGAGATTGTCTTGACCCAGTGCTTGCAAATTGCCAATGGTCATGGTCAATACTGCTAGATAAGCAAAAGCATGTGTCAGCACAACTTCTAAGCCCTCAAGTGCAAAGACTTTGGTGACAAGATTTGCTAGGGCAATAACAATTGCAACCTTTGGACCTACAGAAAGCAAGGCTGCGACCATGGTGGGTGCGCCTTGGTAGGCATCTGGTGTCCAAGCGTGGAAAGGCACTAGGGCGAGCTTGAAACCAAAGCCAACGATGAGCAGTGCTAAGGCAGGGTAGATTAAGATTGGTAGCCCAGAAGCTGTTAGATTAGCAGTAATAGCATCAAAATAAATGCTGCCAGAGGCTGCAAAAACGAGACTAAAGCCGTAGAGCAAGAAAGCACTGGCTAGAGCACCGAGAACGAAATATTTGCCTGCTGCTTCGGTACTTTTGCGTTTGTTGCGGAAGTACCCTACGAGGATGTAAGTGCTGTAGCTTGAAAGCTCGATACCTACATAAAGTAAAAGCAGGTTATTCGCTGCTAAAATTAAGACACCACCTAAAGTGGTATAGAGAACTAAAGAATAAACTTCGACCAGACCAGCCGTATATTTTTCTGGTTTGGCAAGCATACCCATGATGGTCAGTCCAGCAATGAGGCAAAGTGTGGCTGCACCAATAGCGGTTACGCCATTGGCACTTAACATGCCTAAAACTGTTCCCTTTGCGGTAAAACCAGAGTTGGCGAAGAAGAGGAAAGCAAAGAGGCTCGAGCCTAAGGCTATCCACCCCGCCAGCGCAGGATTTCTTTCTAGTTGATTAGAAAAAAGCAAGAGCACACTTGCTGTTAGCGTTAAGGTAAGTAAACCAAGCATTACCATATCATCACCATAGTTAAAGCCCCGCAAATCTAAAGAGTGTTTGAAAGTTACTCAGCGCCTGTTGCACACCAACATCTATGTAGGGCGTGAGCATCATAGGGAAGAGTCCCCAGAGGACTGCAAGTACTACGAGTGGTACAGCAGCTACAAGCTCTAAAGGTCTCATATCATGTAAGTCATAGTTTGCTGTCATTTGTTCTGTTGGTTCACCTTGCAGTACACGTTGGATGGTCCAGAGCATCAGCGCACCGTTAATCAGAATGCCAAAACAGGCAGCAACTGCAAAGAGTGCCGTTGTGTCATTTTGAAATGCGCCTAGCAACGCTTGGAATTCTCCAACAAAGCCTGCCATTCCAGGAATGCCAGCACCAGCAAGCATGGCAAGCCACATCATGCCACCAAAGAGGGGCATGGCACTGTATAAGCCAGTCATGGCAGCAATGCTGCGGGTGTGGGTACGGTTACTGAGCATACCGATTAGCATGAAGAGTAGCCCTGTGATGACTCCGTGAGCAATCATCTGATAGACCGCACCATGCACCCCGAAGGTAGTCATTGAAGCGATGCCAAGCAACACAAAGCCCATGTGATTGACTGATGAGTAGGCTACGAGTTGTTTTAAATCTGTCTGCCCAAGTGCAACAAAACCACCATAGAGCAGACTGATGACTGCTAGTGCAGCGAAAAGAATCTGCAAGGTGTGCATGGCTTCTGGAAAGAACGCCAGATTGAATCTAATGAGTCCATAGCCACCCATTTTAAGCATAACGCCTGCTAGCATGATTGATCCTGCAGTTGGCGCTTGCGTGTGTGCATGGGGTAGCCAAGTGTGCAAAGGAGCGCTTGGTAACTTTACTAAGAAAGCTATGGCGAAGCCTAGGCATAACAGAAGTGCTGTCGGTCCTGTGATGTTTTGTGCCGTTTCACTCAAGACACGGTAGTCAAAACTGACAGCATTTGGTGAAGCTAAGAAAGCTGTGGCTAAAATGCCAACGAATAAGAAGACTGAACCTACTAGAGAATAGATAAGGAACTTCATTGCTGCGTAGCGTCGGTTGTCATATCCCCAGTTACCGATGATGAAAAACATTGGGATGAGGGCAACTTCAAAAGCTATGAAGAATAAGAGTAAATCTAGGGATACAAAGACAGCAGTGAGCGCACCTTGCAAGACCAAAAAGAGAGCATAGAAGGCTGCATCATCTCGGTGCCATTCGGCAATAATTGCTAGGAAAGTTAGTAAGGCACTCAAGAAAACAAAGGCGACACTTAAACCATCAAGACCCACAGTGTAATTAATGCCAACGGCTGGTATCCAAGCAGTATCTTGTACAAATTGCATACCGCCAACTTGCAAGTCGTAGCCAAACCAAAGCCCTGCACTGAAGATGGTACAGAGACCAGCTACAGCTAAAGCTACTAGTTTCATTAGTTTGCCGTCCAGAAAGAAGCAAGCAATGGCTGCAAGCATCGGCAAGAAAATTAAGAGTGATAACATTTAGTGACCACCTGCCAAACCGAAACCTACAAAACCAAGAAGGAGGGCAAGGGCAGCAGCAGCGATGGTCCAAGCGTAGTGCTCGAGCCTACCTGTTTGTGCCCGCTTAAGAATATTTCCTGTTAGGTTTGCGCCCCAAGCAATAAAGTCAATAGCACCATCAAGCAAGCGTCTATCAACCCACGCTGCTGGCGTAGTTAAGGTTGTTAATGGGTTTGCGATGTATTTGTAGTAAATCTTATCGATATAAAAACGTTTGTGCAAAGCTTTTGTGATGAGTGCAGGTCGCTGAAGTTTTATCAGGTCTGTCATATACAAGATGTAGCCAAGGGCAATCCCTGCAAAGGCAATAAATGTGCCAATGAAAAAG
>CALGZD010000058.1 GCA_937934635.1 uncultured Deinococcales bacterium | reverse complement strand
GCAGTGAGCGATACAGCAGGCGCAGCGGTAGATGCAGCAGGAAATGCAGCAAATGCGGTAGGAAATGCAGCAGGTAATGTTGTTGAAGGTGCAGTAGATGTAGCAGGTAGTGCAGCGAATGCAGTGAGCGATACAGCAGGCGCAGCGGTAGATGCAGCAGGCAATGCAGCAAATGCAGTGGGCAATGCAGCAGGTAATGTTGTTGAAGGTGCAGCAAATGCAGCAGGTAGTGCAGCGAATGCAGTAAGCGATACAGCAGGCGCAGCGGTAGATGCAGCAGGAGACGCAGCAAATGCGGTGCTTGGTACAACGGGTGATGCAGCAAATGCAGCAGGTAATGCAATTACAACGACACTAGGTGTTGGTGCGACTGGTTCTGATAGCACTGAAGGTACAGATGCAAGCACAACAGTTGAAACAACAACTGAAGTAGAAACAAGCGAGGCAGCAAGTTCTGCATCAGTTGGTGTAGGTACTTCTGAAAGTACTGAAGTTGAAACAAGCGGTTCAGGCGCTGAAGCAAGTGCAGAAGTAGAAACAGCAGTTGTCGAAGTTGAAGAGCCAGAAGCAACAGGTATTGCTGGTTTAGCCAATAGACTGCCATGGTGGTTGCTATGGTTATTACCACTACTACTAGTTCTATGGTTACTATCTAGACTTTTCGGTGGCGGTAGAGGCGGCGCAGCATCAGCTAATGTTGGTGGTGCAGTATCAGGCACTGGTAAAGCAGTAGGCGGCGCAGTTAAAGGTACTGGCAATGCAGTAGGCGGTGCAGTTAAAGGCACAGGCAATGCAGTTGGTGGTGCAGTTGACGGTGTTAAAGGCAGCGTTAAGGGCGGCGTTAAAGGTGCTAAAGGCAGCGTCAAAGGTGCTGGTAAAGCAGTAGGCGGTGCAGTTAAAGGTACTGGTAAAGCAGTCGGTGGTGCAGTCGATGCAACCGTAGACGGTGTTAAAGGCAGTGTTAAAGGCGGCGTTAAAGGTGCTGGTAAAGCAGTTAGCGGCGCAGTAGATGCTGGTATTGACGGTGTTAAAGGCAGTGTTAAAGGCGGCGTTCAAGGTGCTGGTAAAGCAGTCGGTGGAGCAGTTGGTGGCGCAGTAGACGGTGCTGGTAAAGCAGTTGGTGGCGTAGTAGACGGTGCTGGTAATGCTGTTAGTGGTGTTGCTGGTAAAGTTGGTGCTGCTGGTGTTGGTGCACTTGCTGGTGCTGGTGCACTTGCAGCGGGTGCTCGCGGTCTTCTTCGTGGTGAAGTCCCTAGCGGTTTTGCTGCTGGCGACAAAGTCAAAGAAGCAATTGTATTGCACGAAAATGACACCCTTGCAGCAGCAAGAGGCTTAATCAAGCAGCACGGTGGTGAAGCAGTATTTGTAGTGAACGATAACCAAGAGCTACAAGGTATTGTTGATATTAACCGTATCTCTGCTCAAGCAGATGACTTGCGTGTTGGTAATCACATGACTAAAGTTCTTCCTGCATCAGTTGACAGTGGTATGGATGACATCCGTGCTTTATTCAACATGCAAAAAGTTCCAATGCTAGTGCCAGTAATTGACACTGCTAAGCGTGTTGTTGGCGCACTAGATCCTAAAGATTTTAGCTAAGTTACTGCTTTAGTTTTTTAAATCTATAAAATCTTGCCTCATCCATTATTGGATGAGGCATTTTTCTTTGGATACGTCCCAAATTTAAGGGATGGTTCAAATATTAACTGTCAAGATATTTTTGTAGCGGAGCGGAAAAAATTCTAAGGTGTGTCTGTGTCGAATAGTCAAAGCATTTGACTTCAAGATGACTATTCCTCCTTTTACATATGCGGACACACGCTTTTTCTTTTGAAGTTAGAAATAGGTAGTTAGATTGGTATAGACTAAAGACATGAAGTCCGTAGCGCTTATTGCCCATGACAACAAAAAGCTAGATTTAGCCATGTTTGTTAAAGATCATGCTCATATTTTAGAGCATTTTGATCTCATAGCAACCAAAACAACAGGAACACTTTTAAAAGATAAAGTTAAACTAGATATTGAATGTTTAGCTTCAGGCACGATGGGGGGAGATTTGCAGGTTGGTGCACGTATTGCTGAAGATAAAGTTGGCGCAGTAATCTTTTTTAGAGACCCACTTACAGCTCAGCCGCATGAACCTGATGTATCAGCACTTTTGCGTGTTTGTGATGTGCATCAGATTCCGCTAGCTACTAATTTGTCAACGGCAGATGCTTTGATGGATTGGCTCAAGCTACAACTTAAAGAAGCAGCAGCGAACGACACAGGAACGAATGATACAGTACTGCATGATACAGAACCGAATGATACATAGATGACTGAAGTGACATTGAGTTGGAGCTTATTATTCAATAAATGTTTTTAGGTATAGGAGTAAACACATGAGCAAAGAAGATATTGCACTTTTTGTTGCACGAATGAAAGAACAGCAAAAAGACCAAATTCAAGCCATGGAATTACCTGATGGTACTGAAGAGTACGTACATGAATGTATAGAAACAGGAGATATAGAAACGCTTGTATTTATGTTGAAACTTGGTTACATCATGGGTTTACAGACAGGATATGCAGCACAGTCTATTGAACAGTCTGCCATGACCCAAAGCCCTGATACGATAAAAGCCTAATATCAATTCTGCTTAAAGCCTAAATAAAGTTGGAGCATCTATATCTATGTCTATATCTATATGGGTGGAATCCCACAAAGTATAAAGTGGAATGTAGTTGAGCACCTGACACTTTACACTGGTTAGTGTATTAGGGCATTTTCAGACTCTGTATAAAAGCTCTTCCACGATTACACGATTCACTGCAACAGCAGTGAATCGTGTAACTGCTATAGCTACAACGATAAGAAATAAAAAATCAGTTGAATCAAAAGACTCAACTGATAATTGAAAACGTTTCAAGATTATTGTTTACATTTATATAGGTTGCATGACGTTTG
>CALGZD010000057.1 GCA_937934635.1 uncultured Deinococcales bacterium | reverse complement strand
CCCAGTCAATACACAAGGTTTTCAAGCCTTTATCCTTCGGTTATTTCGCAATCTTTGCGACTATATCTTTATGACATTCATCTTTCAGTTTAGTATAAGTGCAAGATCTGAGACTTTCAATGCAACTTTCAATGCAACTTTCAATGCAACTTTCAATGCAAAAGGTATAGAAAAATAATCATCGCAAACGCAAGATAGATAAGCAAACAAGTATCCGCCCGTATATCTCCTTTTTTTTCAATCTAGCCTGTGTAAAAATACTAGCTAGATGAAAACAATTTCTATACTAGGTTCAACAGGATCAATCGGCACACAAAGCCTAGATGTTGCTCGTTGGCGTAATTACAATGTCACGGCACTAGCTGCAGGGCGCAACATTGATTTACTAACAAAACAGATTGCTGAATTTAAACCTGACTATGTAGCTTGTCAGGATGAACAACTTTCTACCCTAAAAGAAAAGCTTGTAGGCACAGCTCATCAACCGAACATCATCAGTGTGAATGAACTTGCTGAAGTCGAAGTTGATACTGTGGTTGCAGCTATTCCAGGCATTGCAGGGCTCGAGCCCACCATCAAAGCCCTCGCAAAAGGTCGTCATGTAGCGCTTGCCAATAAAGAAGCAATGGTAGTCGCAGGACCACTTGTCTGGGAAGTAGCTAGACATAATGAGGCAAGCCTAACCCCGCTGGATTCTGAACACTCTGCCCTATTTCAGTGTTTAGTTGGAGAAGCAAAAGAAAGTATAGACAAGCTCGTACTTACAGCCTCAGGTGGTCCATTTCGCATAGAACCAGCAGATCTTTCAGGGGTTAAACCTGAACAAGCTCTCAAACACCCTAACTGGAGCATGGGCGCAAAAGTCACTATAGACTCAGCTACACTTTTCAATAAAGGCTTAGAAGTGCTTGAAGCACATTTTCTCTTTGAGTTTCCACTTAACGATATTGAAGTTGTCGTGCATCCACAATCACTCATTCATGGTCTAGTGCGCTTCACAGACGGCAGCATCAAAGCACAAATTGGTCCACACGATATGCGTTACCCTATCCAATACGGTATTGAATACCCTAACCGACCCGCCACACCCCTAGAACCCTTACCCATACTTGGTGAGTGGAACTTTTTTGAACCAGACTTAGAACGTTTTCCTAGTTTAAAAATGGCATACGAAGCAGGCAAATTAGCAGGTACAGCACCTACTGCACTTAATGCTGCCGATGAAATTGCCGTTGCAGCATTCTTAAATAAACAGATTCCTTTTACAGACATTCCAAAAATTCTAGAAGGTGTGCTGAATCACATTGCTGTGCAAGACTTGACTTGGGAAAACATCGAATTCGTAAATGAAGATGCCAGACGTTATGCAGAAACGCTATGTAGAAACTAGTAGAAACTATTAGAAACTAGTAAAAGCTAGCAAAACCTTACAGCGTTTCTACGAAATAACTGTACACACTGAGTGGCTTTATTCTTACTCGTTACGAAGCTCGCCGATTAACTGCTGTCGCAGTTAATCGTGGAATTGCTTTTAAAATCTAAAGATGTTAACTGTAAAAATTCTTTCATAAATGCTTTGCTGCCCAAGCATTAATTTAGCCATTAATGCGAGCTTAAACTGAGAGTAAGCTTGATTTTGCACTCATTATTGTGTACTTGCGACACTACACAATAATGCCTGATTTGCTTAGCTTTTAAACTGCTTTTAAACCGCTTTTGAACGCATTTTTGCGCTTTATTTCCCTCACAATGTGTGCTACAGTTTAATCAGCAAATTTTAGAAGTTAAGATTCTTGAGAAAAAACTCATGATGCTCAAATTTAAAAAGCACTTTATTTTATTGTGAATCTACTTCAAGGAGGAATACGCTGTGGCCGAAGTTTTGTTTGAGAAAATAAACAAACGTTACCCAAATGGTTTTCATGCCGTGAAAGATTTCGATCTTCACATTAAAGACGAAGAATTTGTCGTCTTTGTAGGTCCATCAGGGTGTGGTAAGTCAACCACCCTACGAATGGTTGCTGGTCTAGAAGAAATTTCAGACGGCACCTTGCGCATCGGCGATAGAGTTGTAAATGACGTTCCACCAAAAGATCGTGATATTGCTATGGTTTTCCAAAACTATGCGCTTTATCCACACATGAATGTGAAACAAAACATGTCTTTTGGTCTACGTCTTCGTAAAACACCAAAAGCAGAAATCGAGCGCCGTGTACAAGAAGCAGCAGAAACTTTGCAGTTAGAAACGCTTCTTGACCGCCGTCCACGTGAGCTTTCTGGTGGTCAGCGTCAGCGTGTTGCACTGGGTCGTGCTATCGTTCGTGAACCAAAAGTATTCCTTATGGATGAGCCACTTTCTAACTTGGATGCAAAACTCCGTGTAGAAATGCGCGCCTCTATCTCAAAACTCCACCAGCGTCTTGGTGTAACTACAATTTATGTTACTCACGATCAGGTAGAAGCAATGACAATGGGTACTCGTATCGTAGTTATGAAAGATGGTTGGGTGCAACAAGTAGATACACCAATCAACCTCTACGAAAAGCCTGTTAACAAATTCGTAGGTGGCTTCATGGGCTCACCTGCTATGAACTTTGTAGTTGGTACTGTTCAAGACGGCGCTATTAAAGGCTCTGATGGTAGTTTTAACATCAAACCAGACGCAGAACTTGTTCAAAAACTAGGTGGCTACAATGGTAAGCGTGTCTCTTTAGGTGTGCGTCCAGAAGATTTAGGTGTTCGTGGTCAAACAGATATTGAAGACACTGGTGACAACCACATCCGTGCAACAGTTGAAGTTGTTGAGCCTTTAGGTGCAGAAACAATTGTTATCTCTTCTGTTGAGGGTGATCAAAGCGTTGTTGCACGTATCGAACCATTCGTGGCTGTACGTCCTGGCGATCAAATCGAACTTGTGGCTAATACTTCAAAAGTTCAAGCTTTTGCAATCGATGGCGATGAACTCAACATTCGCTACTCTTAAGTGCTAAAGAATTACTTAGATATACTTTAAAACGCTCAAGCGTTCGGTAAGAGTACCGAACGCTTTTCTTTTGTACTAACTCTGTGACACGTTTTGTGACAAGATGAAGTAAACATTAAACCTATTATTATTTTATGAAAGGCATATTATGGCATTAGAAACTGGTTTAGATATTTTAGCGAAGGCTCGAGCCAACCACTACGGCGTCGGTGCATTCAATACGAACAACATGGAAATCACACAGGCAATTCTTGAAGCTGCCGAAGAAAAACGCAGCCCTGTCTTGCTCTGTCTCTCAGAAGGTGCGATTAAATACGGTGGTAGACCTCTTATTGAAATGGTTATTCACGAAGCAAAACAAGCTTCAGTACCTGTAGCCGTTCACCTAGATCACGGTTCATCCTATGAATCTTGCCTACAATGCATCCGTTGGGGCTTTAGCTCTGTGATGATTGACAAGTCGCACGAAGATGAAGAAACAAACACCAAAGAAACAGCTAGAGTAGTCGAAGCTGCTCACGCAATGGGTGTAACTGTAGAAGCTGAAATTGGTCGTCTAGGTGGTGTTGAAGAACACATCGTCGTTGCTGAAGAAGACGCTATTCTAACGAAAGCAGACGAAGCAGAGCGCTTTATGACCAACTCTGGAGCAGACTACTTAGCTGTAGCCATCGGAACTTCTCACGGGGCAAACAAAGGCAAAGGTCGCCCCTTCATTCACCATGACCGCATTCAGGAAATCGCAAGTCTTATGCCACACCCACTCGTCATGCACGGTGCAAGTGGTGTACCAGCAGATATGGTTGAGCGTCTAAATGCAGCAGGCGGCGAACTTAAAGATGCAAGTGGTATCCACGAAGATGATGTACGTAAAGCCGTCACTGAAGGTATCGCTAAAATCAATACTGATACTGATTTACGTCTCAGCTTTACTGCAATCGTGCGTGAAGTACTGACAAATGATCCTAAGCAGTTTGACCCAAGAAAGATTTTAGGACCCGCTAGAGAAGCTATGAAGCAAATTGTGGCTGATCGTTTAGATGTTTTTGGTTCTGTAAATAAAGCTTAACTGCTTTACATCCCCCTCTTTTTTAAAGAGGGGTTAGGGGAGATTCTGGTTTTAAGGTTTTTTAAATCAAAAGCAAAATCCCCCCTAGCCCCCCTTTCAAACAAAGGGGGGAATTTTTTTAAAGGGATTTTTTTTGAATTAGGGATGTTAGCATAGATGTATGGCAGTAGCACTTGTTACAGGCTCAGCAAAAGGTATTGGCAAAGCTTTCTTACTTGCACTTGCAGAAGATGGCTATAACGTCGTTGTTCACTACCTAAATAGTCAAACAGAAGCGAAAGAGGTAGCTAAAAAAGCTGAATCATTTGGGGTAAAAGCAATTGTCAAACAGGCAGATATTACCAAAGCAGAGGAAGCTGAAAAACTAGTAAAAGATAGCTTTGCTGAACTTGGTGGTCTAGACGTGCTTATCAATAACGTTGGGAACTACGTTTTTGCACCGCTAGCTGATTTCAGTCTCAATGACTGGCACGAAATGTTTGATAGCAATCTCCACAGCACCTTTTACACCTGCCAAACTGCCATCCCGCTGATGAGAGAAAATCCAAAGGGCACTCGCATCATAAACATCGGCTATGCAGGCTCAGAAAAACTCGTGGCACGACCAAGTATAGCTGCTTATGGCATCGCTAAAACTGGGGTAATCCTGTACAGCAAAGCACTTGCTAAAACTGAAGCTAAACATGGCATAACAGTTAATGTCATTAGCCCAGGGGTGATCGAGAACAGCATCACCAAGCCTGTTGAAGAAATACCTATGAAACGATTAGGGTACTTAGACGAAATGGTCGGGGCAATGCGTTATCTGATCTCTGAAGAAGCTGCTTATGTAACAGGGATAACCTTGGAAGTTTCGGGTGGTTGGAATCTGTAAACCATCAAATCAAGATTCACAAGCTCGACACGCTATTCAATTACACATGCCCTTTAGGTATTGCTAATCAATATGCCACAATCAGCACCTATTCAGAACACTAGGACTATCCTAATAATAACTTATGTCCTGAAGTTTATAGTCAGCTAGTTTAATTTGCTAATCAATGAATCCCCTACAGGAGTACATCTATGTCTTTCCCCTCAGCTTTTTACCGTTGGCGTCCACATCCTTGGCACGGTTTAGAAATTGGTCCAAACCCACCAGATGTTGTTCATGCCTATATTGAAATCACGCCTTTTGACTTAGTCAAATACGAAATTGACAAAAAGACAGGCTACTTACGTGTAGACCGTCCACAACGCACCTCTTCACAAAATCCTGCGCTTTACGGCTTCATACCGAGAACCTATTGTGGTGAACGCGTCAAAGCCTTATCGCCAAAATCTAAAATTGGTGATGGTGACCCACTCGATATTTGCGTCATTAGTGAACGCCCTGTAGACAAATCAGAAATTTTGCTCAATGCTCGTGTAGTGGGTGGCTTACAGATGGTCGATGATGGTGAAGCCGATGATAAAATCATTGCCATCCTTGAAAATGATAATGTTTGGCAAAATGTAAAAGACATCAGTGATATGCCAGACGAATTAGTTGGCAGACTTGTTCACTACTTTGAAACCTATAAAATGGTTAAAGGCAAAGAAATTGATGTTTCGATTGAGCAGGTTTATGACCGTGAACACGCAAGCAAGGTTATTAAGGCATCAATAGAAGATTATATTGATGAGTATGGTGGATAACTGTTTTAATTCACACTAGGTTTTAGGTTTTTTTGGATTGTTTTTGGATTGTTTTTGGATTGTTAATGAACCAAAAGCACAAAACCTTAATCCTAGACTGACCTGCAAGCGTAGTCGCTGTTCCTATATTAAAAATAGCATAAAGATGCTAAAACAATCTAAGGGGCAGTAGACTGTGAAACGAATCATCATCATAGGTTGCATACTACTAGCTATGCTAGTGATTGCAGCATGTTCGGACAATAGTTTAGACAGTAGTTTAGACAATAGTCGAACAACGTTAGGAAACGAGCTCGAGCTACCAGAAGCACTAGCAAACATAAGTTACCGTTCGGT
>CALGZD010000056.1 GCA_937934635.1 uncultured Deinococcales bacterium | reverse complement strand
CTTGCAATGATTATGGATAGAGCGATTCAGTTTTGGGCTGCTAAGCAAGATAAATCTTAAATCACAACTATACTCAGTGCCATCATCGTTGCTGCTTGTGTGGGATCAACTACAGGTATGCCTAACGTTTTTTCCAAAGGTTCTTTGTACTGTGGCATTCCAGCACAGCCCAACACCAACGCATTAGCCCCAAAGTCATCTTTTAACCTCTGCCCTGCTAGCAACATCTTATCCAAAGTTTTATCGCTACTGGCTAAATCAGCAACGCTTGAATCTATCGCTACATCTCCAGCAATTCGTCCACTAATCCCTAAAGCACGGTAGTAACGATGGTGTCTTACAATAGAATTACCTGATATCGAAATTGTTCCGATTCTATCGCCTAGACTAAGTGCTGTGAACAAGCCTGCTTCAGCAATTCCTGTCACTGGCTTGCCAACCTGTTCTCTTGCAGCATGTAAACCAGGATCAGAAAAACAGGCGATTACAAAGCCATCATAGTTGTCTTTTTGTTCTTTGAAACAACGAACTACAGGTTCAGCAACAAATTCAACATCCTCCTGTGTTTCAATCCCATGAGGTGTGTCCTTTAAATTTTCGACAACAATATCCACAGAAAGTTTCTGTCTAATATGTTCAAGAGAGCCATCTATATTTTGCGTGACTTCTGAATTACTATTTGGGTTAAGTACGAGAATCTTCATGACTAAAAAGTCTTAGACTTCTTGTACACCTTCGCTAAAATCAAGACCTGAACGTTTAAGCACACGTTCTAGTTCAGCACTTGTATAGTCATCTAACTGTAGACCAGGTTGACGAATATAGTTTGATGTAAAAATACCACGCTTCATAAAAATGTATTTACGGTAGGCTAGCCCAATCTTTGGCTGGAACTCATAGCGGATGAAGCTTGCATATTTATCAAAAGTTGCTGCCGCAGCATCACCTTCACCATTTGTAAACTGCTGATATATTTTTACAAGAATTTCTGGATACGATAGTCCAGTCATAATACCTGCTGCACCACGTTCTAGTTCCTCAAAGAAATACTTGCCACCTAAACCACCAAAAGCTTTAATTTTGTTGTCAGATAATTTAAGAATCTTTGATAACTTCTCTAAAGCTGGTTGCTCTTCTAGTTTGATATAGGGAGTATAGCCATCAATAGCAAGTTTTGCGATGACTTCAGAAGAAATAACAATACCGAATGATTCTGGGAAATCATGAATAATCACAGGAATGCTGATTGCTTCTGCAACTTGCTTGTAGTGTGCGTACAAGGCAGCATCGCTTTGTGGGGTGATAGGTGCAACAAAAACTGCTGACGCCCCATAACCTTCAGCACGTTTTGCTTGTTCAATTGAACCAGCAGTGCCTAGAGCACGAACCCCTACCCAAACGTCTAAATCACCTTTATGTTCGACAACTGTTTTTACAACAACATCTCGCTCAGATTCAGATAGTTTGTGCGCTTCACCCATAAACCCTAAAATGGCTACACCATTTACGCCAACTTGTTTTTGAAATTCCATCAGCTTGATTAAGCTGGCAACATCCACCTCACCTTGCTCGGTAAAAGGGGTTGGAAGAATTGGGTTTACACCTTGTAGTTCTTTGGACATTATTGTTCTCCTAAATTAACTGTTTTTTAGCAAAATTGATGGGTGCTTGTATTTCCATCATCAAATCCATCCGCCCCTTACAGGGGCACCTTCCTTTGTCTAAAGGAAGGGAAAAACAAGTTCTTTCTTAGAGTGCAAAAAACACTACATTAGATAGCGTTAGGATTTCCTGAAATGAATTTTCCATAGCCTTTTTCTTTTATACGTACACCATCACTATAAACTACTTCACCACGTACAATCGTTTGCAGTATTTTACCCTGAACTTGCCAACCATCATAAGGACTCCATTTAGATATGGATTCGCTTCGAGAAGCATCTATTTGCCAACTTTGCTTTGGGTCTACAATCGTGATATCAGCATCTTTACCTATTTCCAAGCTACCTTTGCAATAAGCAAGCCCATAACGCTCTGCTTGGTTTTTAGCTAGTAAACGCCCTAAATATGCTATAGCTACATTATTCTTAAAAACAGCTTCGCTGAATAGGAGTGGGAAAAGAACATCTACGCCAGGAAGTCCAGAAGCATTGTCAAAAATATTGTCATGCTTTTTATTTGTCATAGGCCATGGGGCATGGTCAGAAGTTAAGAAATCAATTTCGTTATTATGGAGGCGATTCCAGAGCTCGAGCCGCACCCCTTCCTCCCGCACAGGTGGATTACACTTAGCCAGCGCCCCATGTTCAGTCAATGAATCCTCATTGAGTAGCAAATACTGCAAACAAGTCTCAGTCGTCACATCAACCCCTTGCTGCTGATACCACTTAACCGCATCATAGCCTTGGGGTGAAGATAGATGCACGATATGCAACTTTGTTTGATAAACCTTAGCTAGTTCTAAAAGCTTAAGCACCGAAGTCGTTTCAGAAATAATTGGACGACTATAACAATGTGCTCTGGCATCTTTGCTGCCTAGTTCCCGCAGCTCTTCAATCAAAGGATCAATAATTGCGCCATTTTCAGCATGAAAGGCTGCTACCTTTCCAGCCTTGCCTAGCTCTTTAAAAATCTTGATGAGTTCACTATCTGGCATTTCAGGAAAGCGGTTGGGGTCAGCCTCATAGGTAGAAAACTTAAAAGCGCAAACACCAGCTTCAGCCAATGGCACGATATGCTGCGCCCCTTCGAACTTAGTGGTCGTACCAAAAAGCGCAACATCAACCAAAGACTCTTGATTCACTAACTCAATTTTTTCTTCTAAGCGTTCTTTAGTTGTTATAGGATTTGGTCTGTCATAGGGCATGTCTATAATCGTTGCGATGCCACCCCTTGCAGCAGCTTTGGTCAGCCTCTCCAAACCTTCTTGTTCACCTTCATAACCACTATAGGCATGTACATGTGCATCAATCAAACCAGGAAACAAGTAGCAGTCACTAAAGTCATGGTCTACATGTTGAGGCGCATCTTTTTCCGAAACTATATTTGCAATTTTGCCATTCACGACCTCAAGCACTGCATTATTCAAAACAGTGTTAGGCAAGACGACATTCCCCCTATAGCGTTGCTTGTTCATACCCCATCATACGTTTTTTAGAGAGACTTGCCTATCCTCTTATTTATTGCCAGATGCCATCAGCGTTGCTTCAGGTCGTTGACGCAACTTATACATACTATAGAATCCAAAAACTGGACCTAAAGCCAAAACGCCAAGCGCCCACTGCAAACCGACAAAATCAACTAATGGTGGAATCATTCTGATAGTAAAGAGGGTTAACAAAAAGCCTAAAGCCGTTTGCATAGTCAGTGCAGTGCCAACATAGGAACTATCGCTGAGTTCGCTCACCGCAGCACTAAACTGGGCGCTATCAGCAACCACTGCGAACCCCCAAATCAGACAAATAGCAGCAAAAAGATAGGGTTGGCTAAAGAAAAATCCTGCACTCAAGGCACAGATGCCAGACACCGCTAAGCTAATCATGGTTATGCGTGTTCTGCCCCACTGGTCAGCTAACTTGCCAGCTAAAATGCTACCAATACCGCCAACCGCAATCACTGCAAAGGCAAGAAAGCGACCAAGCACTACACTTTCACCTGCTTGTTCAAAACTTGTAATCAAGAATAACGGAACCCACGCCCACATTGCGTAAAGCTCCCACATGTGCCCTAAATAGCCAAAGTTAGCCAGTCGTGGTGCCGCATCTCGAAAACCCGCAAGAGCTTTTGACCAATTAAATACTGCTTTGCTTGCTAGCAATGGTCCAACTTGGACAAAACGGTAACAGATAAAAGCAGCAATCATTGCCATCACCGAAGATGAAAAGAGAACTATTTTCCATGCAGAGCCTACTGTTTCTGATACTACTTCTGACGCAACCGCATCCACTGGCGTAAAAGCATTCAATAAATGTGGCATGGCAGTGCCAATCGTCAATGCACATACTAAGAAGCCAATGCTAAAACCTCTATCCTCTTTACTCCAACTCGCCACAATCTTCATACCTGTTGGGTAGATACCTGCTAAACACATACCCGTCAAAAAGCGAAGAATGATAGTTGGTGTATAAGCATCTAGAATTGGGATAAATAAATTGAACACTGCACCCAAGATGATACTAATTAGCATGACTGTTTTTGCAGAAAATCTATCCGCCAAGTTAAGGCTAGCACTCAGCAACGCACCCGCTACAAAACCAATTTGTACGCTCATCGTCAACCAAGATTGTGACGCACCTGATAAATCCCAAGCTCTAGTGAGTTGGGGTACAACTGCTGATGCTGAAAACCACAGCGTATTGGCTAATAGTTCAGCGAGTGCAAGCGCATATAAATTAGCACGTTTAGGATTATTTTTGAACATATTAATATAGTTTTCTTTTTTATTACAGTTTATTTATTTTAAAGTCCAGTTGCCTAATCAAAGTTTATTGTACTAGTATAATTTCACTTTTCAGTTCGCATCCATCAACTGAAAGACACAGCATGAAGAGACACAGCATGAAAAGACACTCTAAGTATCATGTGGGAAGAAGCGTCTGTTGTATTTTGGTAATTTAACATAAAGGAGACGGTATGAGCATAAAATCACCTTTACTTATCTTAGTGCCACATGCATCAGGACATGTACCTGCTGACATCTTGAAACAAATGCTTGGCGACAAGCTACATGATACTACTGCTAGAAAAATACTTATAGAAAATATCTTTAAAGACGGTGATCCATTTACTGACCTTATCTTTCAAAATAATGATGCTCACTACCTAGAAGCCACAGTGAGTCGCTTTGTGGTGGATGTCAACCGAGAACGTGAGGATAAAAGCGATAATGGTGTTATCAAAACAGTTAGTTTTGCAGAAGATGCTTTGTATCCAGACGACTATGTGCTAAGCGAGCAAGAACGTGAGCAGCGTTTACGACGCTATCACGATAGCTTTCATGGTGAAATTGAAAGTCTGCTCGCAAACAACAAGATTTCTTTAATTATCAGTGGGCATAGTATGGCTACCTACGGTCCTAATCTTGGTCTTGATAAGGGTAAGGAGCGTCCTGCTATTACCTTGATGACTGGTGGAGATATTAATGGCGATGATGTAGATACTCAGCGTAATTTTATGAGGGGTGAGGAGGCTCGAGCCCTGCACTCACTCACCGAAAAACATTTCGCTACCCCTCTAGCCCACTCCAAAATCAAACGCAAAGTTGCCCTAAACGACCCTTGGTCAGCAGATATACTCTCAAAGCGCTACACCAATCCAGAGCTTGGTCACAATCTCCATGCTTTTGGCATAGAACTCAATCATGCCCTGTACATGGACAGCGACAAAAACATCCTGCCAGAAAAAGTCAAAGAACTTAATCAATGCTTTCAAAGCTTTGCAGCAGACTGTGTAAAGCTATTCCAATAATGTTTTAGGTAGTAACGATATCTTGAATAGGATTGACATGAAACTTTATGCCAATCCCCCTTGCCTTTAATGCAATGGTCGGATTCGCTAATTGCTCACCCTCAGCCTTAGGAATAGACTCTTTGTAATCAAATACTTGTTCTAGCATCATCATATCTAAGGCGGGTAACATGTCCATAATTTCTTCTCGTAGAGCTTCTATTGCATTTTCAACATAGGGCAAGACAAATTCAACATGCTCCCAACCATCAGCAAAATTGTGCTTCTTTTTTGGATAGGGCAACTCTAAACCTCTCACTTGCCAGTGCGCTATCTTCAACGCTTCATGTAATTGAATAATGACTATTTCACGCCCATTGACTTGTGCAGAAGATAGTTCTTGCCCTAAGTCTTTCAGTTCCTGACGCAGGCTATCCACTTGGCTATTTGTAGAAAAGCGAATGCAAGCATGGTCTATTGCCAAACCTTGGCATATATCCACAATTCCTAAATCATTCAAAGCCCGCAGCAACTTAGTTTCAAAAGATGCTAATGCTTCTACATGGTCATGCCAGTCTTTATGTTCTTTCTGTGTTTGCGTCATAGTAGCTAGCATATTATACACTAAAAGCACTATGAAACTTGAAGATTTCAAATCACTTGGCATCCTTACCAATACCATGATTCACCGCTATGACGGTGGTGTTATCGAAGAATACGACGATTGCATCGTCTTAAAATCACCAAAAAATCCAAATTATTGGTGGGGCAACATCTTGCTTATGCCCCATCCACCTCTGTACAACTATTAACATAAACCTTGTTTTGAACTATTCAAATATTTGTTTGTGTCAAAAGCTCTATTTCATTGGCTATGTCATTCTGAATCCGAGCATTGCGAGGTGAAGAATCTTGGGCAAATACATCCTAAAAAGCTCTTCCACGATTAACTGACCCAAGTCAGTTAATCGGCGAGCTTCGTAACGAGTAGGAACGAACTCATTTAGCATGG
>CALGZD010000055.1 GCA_937934635.1 uncultured Deinococcales bacterium | reverse complement strand
ATGACTAGCCAGACTGCAATGACTAGCATAGTTACTAATAGTGGAATAAGAAGAGCGTTTAAGCTAGAGATGCTAGTAGCTTAAACAAACAATATAAGACGTATCTAGCGAACAAACAACCTCTTGGTGTATTTACTTGATTTAAAGAGTGAAATGCCTAACAATGTTGCTGTTTCAGATATCCAGTACATTAAATGGGACATGGATTTTAGACTGGACTTACAGTCCTTCTGCTCTATTGGCATGAAAATAATCCAAAAGATAATTCATGGTTCCCTCTTTGGCAGGATGTTAGGGTTTGTTTGCAATAAATTTATTTAACTATAACATCAAAATTATTTATCTAGTTGAGTATACGAATAGTATACCCTCTTTTCGATTTACTTGCATGAAAAAGACACCATAATCTTTTCAGCTAGTGGATGTAACTATTTATTGGGATTTCTATCAAGCCTGTAAGTTTTTCTGAGCTTGATAGTGCAAAGAAGAAGTAGAGATATTAAAGAAACAGAAGTAGAGATATTACAGTATGTACGGTTTGAATACTAGTTTGAATGTAATGAACGTAAGGAGAACAGTGTGCGTGAGATAAGAAAGTTTGGTGACATTCGAGAGGTTATCGAGCTACCAAATCTAACAGATGTACAGATTAAATCTTACAGAAAGTTTCTTCAGGATGGTGCAGGACCTCAAAATCGTAAGAACCTTGGTTTGCAGGCTGCCTTCAAAGAAGTGTTTCCAATTGATGAGACTGAACGAGGACGTCAAACAGGTTTAGTTTTAGACTTCTTAGAATATTATTTAGAAGATCCTGAATTTACGCCTGAAGATTGTCGTGAAAAAGATCAGACCTATCAAAGTAGTTTGTTTGCAAAACTCCAGCTTGTTCATAAAGATACAGGTTTGATTAAAGAAGATCAGGTGTTCCTTGGCGATTTGCCACTCATGACACCAGATGGCTCTTTTGTTGTTAATGGTGCTGACCGTGTCATTGTATCTCAAATTCACCGTTCTCCAGGTGTTTACTTTGTTTCTGCGCCAAAAGGTGCAGGCAAAACGTATATGGCAAGTATCATTCCAATGCCAAAGCGTGGTCCTTGGATTGAGATTGAATTTGATAATAGTGACGTTCTATGGATGAAGGTCAACAAGAAAAAGTTGCCTTTCACCCTTATGTTACGTGTACTAGGTTTTGGCGATGAAGATATTCGCAATCTGTTCATGGGACACGAAAGTTTTATTGAAGCAACGCTTGAAGAGGATGGTAATAGTGGTGCGAGTGTTGATGAAGCGCTTCTTCGTCTTTTTACCTTGCTTCGTCCTGGTGACCCTCCAAAAGTAGATAAGGCAACAGGTTACTTATATAGTTTACTTGCAGACACCCGTCGTTATGACCTTGGTGATGCAGGTCGCTACAAAATGAACAGTAAACTGGGTCTGGATTACGAGCAAAGTACCTTACTTGGATTTGAAGATGGTCGCTTTGTTGATTATGGGCTGATTCCAACTGTTCAGTACTTATTTAAATTAAAGACAACCTCAGAGGACGAGCATCACCTTACTAAGATTAAATTGCGTGGTGGCGCACACGAGGTAGCGCTTCGTGAAGATGATATTGACCACTTAGGTAATAGACGTATTCGTACGGTGGGTGAGCTTGTTGCTGACCAAATTCGTGTTGGTTTAGGTCGTATGGCAAGAGGGGTTCGTGAGCGCATGTTGCTTGGTAACCCTGATGCTGCTACACCTCAAAAGCTCGTTAATAACCGTCCTATTGTGGCTGCTTTGCGTGAATTCTTTGGACGTAGCCAGCTTTCACAGTTTAAGGATCAGGTGAATCCTCTATCTGCTATTCGCCACAAGCGTCGTATATCAGCACTAGGACCTGGCGGTTTAACACGTGAGCGTGCTGGTTTCGATGTGCGAGATGTTCATAGAACACACTATGGTCGAATCTGCCCGATTGAAACACCTGAAGGTGCAAACATTGGTTTGATTACGTCACTTGCAAGCTACGCTCAGATTAATGACCTTGGTTTTATTGAAGCGCCGTATAGAAAAGTTGAAAAGCAAACAGTAACTGATGATGTTATCTACATGACAGCACATACAGAGGATGAGTACATCATTGCTCAGGCTAACACTGTTTTGACAGACAGCAGTAAGTTTGAAAAAGATCGTGTTATTACCCGTAGACGTGGTGAGGCTGAGGTTCATGTTGGTGACAACGTTGATTATATGGATGTTTCGCCTAAACAGCTTATTTCGGTACCAACATCACTCATTCCATTCTTGGAGCACGATGATGCTAACCGTGCTTTGATGGGGGCGAACATGCAATCACAAGCTGTTCCGCTTATTAAGACTGAAGCGCCGTTTGTGGGTACAGGTGTTGAAGAGCGTGTGATTCTTGATTCAGGTACAGTAGCTATTTCTGAGCATGAGGGTGAAGTTACTTATGTGGATGCTAGTAAGATTGTCATCAAAGATGAAAAGCTGATTGACCGTGAACAACCACTGATTCGTTTTATGCGTTCAAACCAAAATACTAATATTGACCAAAGACCAATGGTGAATGTTGGTGACAAGGTTAAAAAAGGTCAAATCATTTCTGATGGTCCTGCTTCGGAACATGGTCGTTTGGCTTTAGGGCAGAATGTGCTTATTGCCATCATGCCATTTGATGGATATAACTTCGAAGATGCCATCGTGATTTCTGAAGATTTGGTTCGTAAAGATTTCTATACCAGTGTTCACATTGAAAAATTCGAAAAAGAAGCGCGTGATACCAAACTAGGTCCAGAAAAAATCACACGTGATATTCCTGGGCTTTCTGAAGCAGCGCTGCGTGACCTAGACGAAGATGGTGTAGTGCGAATTGGTGCTGAGGTTAAGCAAGGTGACATCCTTGTAGGTCATACCAGTTTTAAAGGTGAGACAGAGCCTACGCCAGAAGAGAGACTACTTCGTTCTATCTTTGGTGAAAAAGCAAGAGAAGTTAAAGATACTAGCTTGCGTGTACCATCTGGTGATGGTGGCATCGTACTTCGTACGGTTCGTTTTAAG
>CALGZD010000054.1 GCA_937934635.1 uncultured Deinococcales bacterium | reverse complement strand
AAAAGGGTGGGTGGATTAGCTTTTAAGCCATCAATAACTTCTTGTCCTGTACGTGCTGGCATTGTAAACGCTCCTTCTAGCAAAATTTAGTTAATACTTTAAGTAATTAGTTAATACTTTAAGTAATTATGCTAGAATTGTCAAATATGCCAACCGATATGCCAACCGAATCATCTGCAAAAGAGCCAGAACAAGAGTTTCAAAAAACGCATTCATTTCCATCATTTCATCAATCACTCCCAATGGTGCTACTGCGCCCAAGAGACGCAGCCATGTTGCACTTTCGCCCTATATTTTCAGAGGCTGATTTAACTGAACAACAGTGGCGGGTGATTCGTGCGCTTTATGATGCTGAACACTTAGATATGTCAAATATTGCCAAAGAATGTCATATTATGCTGCCCAGCGTTTCGGGCATTATTAAACGTTTGGAGGCTCGAGCCCTAGTCAAGCGAAGCACAAACGCAAACGATCAACGCAGTACCCTAGTATCTTTAACCCAAAATGCCAAAGCATTAATCGAAAACATCTCTCCACAACTAGAAGCCAAGTACCTTGAAATCGAGCAGCAATTTGGAAAAGAAAAGTTAGAAAGGCTGTATAGTTTATGTTTTGAATTAGAAGAGTTTTTGGGGCAAGCAGAAAAAACATAAAGACGGTAATTGCAGGGTTTCAGGAGTTCAGACACATCAAAATACAGGCAAGTGCGAGATTTTTTTGATACTATATGTGCTACACAAGACTGATAACAAGCTATAGACTCAGGAGACTAAAGATATGTCAGCGACAAACCTGAATACAATCGACCTGCGTTCGGACACCGTAACGCTTCCAACACCCGCCATGCAGACTGCCATGCAGCAAGTACCGCTAGGCGATGACGTCTACGGTGAAGACCCTACCGTAAACCAACTGCAAGACTTCGCCGCAGAACTTACAGGCTTTGAAGCTGCGCTCTTCGTTCCTTCAGGCACAATGGGCAACCAAGTAGCTGTTGCTACTCATGTTGGTCGTGGTGCTGAAGTCATCATGCCTTATGGCGCACATATCTATGAATATGAACCTGGCGCACTGGCTGTCGTTAGTGGCGCACTACCTCGGCTCATTCCTGCACCACTTGGCATACCTGAAGTCGAAGACATTGAAGCTAATATCCGTACAAACATTCACCAAGCACCAACCCAGCTCATCTGCCTAGAAAATACCCATAACAAAGCTGGTGGTACGGTAGTTTCACTTGAACGTACAAAAGAAATCGGAAAACTTGCCCAAGCTCACAACTTACCCTTTCACTTAGACGGTGCTAGAGTTTGTAATGCAGCAGCAGCACTTAACGTGAGCCTTGCTGAAATCGCCAAACCCTTTGACAGCATGTCGCTTTGTTTAAGCAAAGGCTTAGCTGCACCTGTTGGCTCAGTTGTTTTAGGCTCTAAGGACTTCATCAACACAGCACACCGCTACCGCAAAATGCTTGGTGGAGGAATGCGTCAAGCTGGCATCATGGCTGCTGCGGGAATCGTGGCACTTCGTGATATGCGTGAACGCATGGTTGAAGATCATGAGCGAGCACATGAACTCGCTAAGGGTCTTAGCACTATAGAAGATGTGTTCATCAACATGGCAACGGTTCAAACCAACATGGTCTACTTCACAATTGAAAATGCTGCTGAAATTGTTGAAGGCATGAAGCAACGTGGGGTTCTTTGTAATTCACTAGGCGCAGATAGCATACGTTTAGTCACTCACTACCACATTACTGATAAAGATGTGCAAAAGACCATAGAAATCATAGCTGATGTTGTCGAACGCCGTGCTGTTACAAAGGCTGGGTTAAAGGCTAGGTTAAAGGCTGGGGCAGTAGCATAATAGCTCCTATAATAATAAATCCTGTATGAAAGAAGTCTATCTACTTGCCTACCCAGCAGGGCACTCCATCAGCCCTACTATGCACAATGCAGCATTCAAACACTTAGGTCTTGCCTATCACTATGCAGCCTATGAAGTTGCACCTGAAAACTTAGAAAGTGCCATAGCTAAACTACGTGAACCAAACGTTGCAGGTGCTAACGTAACCGTGCCACACAAACAAGCCGTCATACCTTACATGGATAGTTTAAGTGATGTTGCAAAACAAATCGGTGCTGTAAATACTATCGTAAACAAAAATGGTCTATTACACGGGCATAATACTGATGCTAGCGGTTATCTGCGGTCTTTGGAAGATGTCAACTTCAACCTACAAGACAAAACCGTTGTGATGATTGGGGCAGGGGGCGCAGCCAGAGCTGTGCTTTATGGTCTCTTACAAGCTAAAGCAAAGCAGGTTTACATTTACAATCGCACAACTGAAAAAGCTACTGAACTAGCAAATGACTTTGTGCAGATGGGTGCTGTAGACGTCAAAACTATAGACAATTTAAAAGATTCAATTTTAGGTTGTCAGCTTTTAGTCAATACCACTTCAGTTGGCATGGTCAAAAATGGCGCAGACCCTAGAGTCTCTCCTATACCAGATGACTACTTACCTAAAGAGGGCTTGGTATCTGACATCATTTACAAACCAAGACAACCACGACTTTTAGCCAATGCAGCTAAAGCTGGTTTGGCAACACAACATGGTTTGGGAATGCTTGTATATCAAGGGGCTTATTCGTTTAAAGAGTGGACCAATGTTGATGCGCCTACTGAAGTTATGTTCGATAGCCTAGTGCTTTAACAAGTAATTTAGAGTTTAGCGTCCAAAACATACCCTTTTAGTATCAGTTGTCGCTGTACTAGAGCACTTAACTTAAAAACAGATTTCTAGTTTAGAGAGTAGCCTTAACTAATTCCGAATACTGTGCAGGCGGAACACCTATCACGCCTTTAAAGTCATTGATAAAATGCGACTGGTCAACATAGCCAAGATCAACCGCAAGACTTGACCAATTTGGTGATTCATGATGCAAGGTCAACTGCACTGCCTTTTGCAATCTGTCCCGAAGTACAATCCACTTAAGCCCAACACCAACATAGCGTTTAAACAACGCTTGCAAGCTGCGAACGCTCATAGAGTATTTATCTGCAACTTCTGCAATGGATATATTTTCCATCTGAGTTGCATCACAAATGATTTTACCAATCAGCGCAACATTTTTATCTTGAGTAGGTATAGCTTTTAAAAGTACTTTTTCAATATCTTTCAAAGCAGTTTTATCATCTTGTACCCTAAGTAATTGGGTATTGAATTGAGTGGTTATGTCAGAAAAAACCTTATCAGCAGAGATAAAGTCATCGGTTAATTGATGTAAGCTTTGCTGCCAAAAAGGATAAAACCCACCCGATTTAAATTGAACTCCAAAGATTGGACTGACTGTCTCTAATTCATAGATCAACTTACCTTTGGGTACGCCCGTAATCCTTGCACCTCTTGGCATAAAGGTCAAATTTACATAGGGAGAAGGCAAAACCTCGCAAACATACGGTAATTCAGAGGAACTATCCCAACGCATCACCCAAAGACACTCGATGAAGTGACTTAAGGCTTCTGAAGGCTCATACTTTTTAACGCTGTACTGTTTAGCAGCACTAAAAGGGTTCAAAATCTCCTTTGGAAATTCTGCGCTTTTTTGCAATATTTTCGCCTTCATTTTTGATAGTATACCTGATAAATCAGTATATGAACTAGCAAAATATTAAATAAACATTTAGCTTTAGGAAGGTCAGTTTTTATGAAAACAAGGGCTCGAGCTGTAGTTATAGGCGGCGGCGTTGGTGGCGCAAGTGTGCTCTACCACTTAGCAAAGTACGGATGGACAGATGTCGTCCTACTAGAACGTGACGAATTCACGTCAGGCACGACATGGCACAGTGCTGCACAAGTTACCCAGTTTGGTACGGTCCAAACTATGTCAGCACTCAAAAAGTACAGCACAGAACTATATAGCAAGCTGAATGACGACCCAGACTTCCCGATGGGCTACCACAAACATGATGGTGGCGTACGTCTGGCACATACCCAAGACCATCTCGATGGCTATCATCACTTTGTCGGTATGGCTAAAGGTGTAGATGTTGACTATCAAGTTCTAAGCCCAGAAGAGATTGCTGAAGTGCATCCTCTCATTAACACAAAAGGCTTAGTCGGTGGACTTTGGGACCCAGTCGATGGTGACATCGACCCCAGTAACCTGACACGTGGTCTAATTCATGCAGCCAAAAAGCTTGGCGCAGAAGCTTACATCCATACGCCTGTTACTGGCTTGCAACAACTGAAAAACGACGAATGGATTGTCGAAACCCCAAAAGGCAATATTGAATGTGAAGTCATTGTCAATGCCACTGGCTACCGTGTCAACGAAGTTGGTGCAATGATGGGTGTAACTCACCCAGTTATGTCGATGGAACACCAATACATGATTACGACCGAAATCCCTGAAATTGTGGCTTTTGGCAAACGTGTTCCGCTTATTCGTGACCCAGGTGATGACTTTTATTCTCGTCAAGAACACAGTGGACTTCTTTTAGGTATCTATGAACAAGACTGTCGTACGTGGGGTATGCAAGGCATCCCAGATGACTTTACTTCTGCGCTACTCCCGAATGACATGGACCGTTTAACGGATAACTTTGAACGTGTGGTTGAGCGTCTACCTTCTCTGGCTGAGGTTGGTATTAGCCACATGGTAAATGGACCTATTACCTACTCTGCTGACGGTCTACCATTGATTGGGAAAGTCCCGAATGTTCGCAATGCTTACGCTTGCT
>CALGZD010000053.1 GCA_937934635.1 uncultured Deinococcales bacterium | reverse complement strand
CTCTTCTTCACTCAATACTACTTCATGTTTTTTTGGTCGTCCTGTTCGCATAGCCTTAGTTTACTAATTTTTTAGTGTGGTGTTGCAATACCAATTCCGTTTATATCCGTAGTTTAGTCTGATGTCATTTTTATAGAGATATCTAGCTAACTCACGGAATATGGTTGAGCAAATGATAGCTCTAGCTCATTTGTTTATTACATATATTTTCGGACACGGTATTAGATAGGTCGGATGTATAGTCCTGTAGGTGATTAGTGTCCTTAAAGATTATGTAACCTAATTTTGCACACGTACTTATTAGTGATTAGGAATGACTTCCAAATAAGTTGCACAGTTTGATATTGACGTATCCAAGAAACACCCCATAGTTCAAGGAAGTCATTTTGAATTATGCTTTATTTGTAAATCTAATACCGAAGTGAATCATAAATGTCATAATCACAAACATATCGAAGCGTTGTAACTTGTGTGCCCTTCGGTTCTGATGACAACTTTTTCTGCTAATGGATTATGACTTTCTTCTTTCAGTTTAGTATAACTGTTCATGTTATTAGATTGCCAATCCTTAACACCTAAAACTAATTGCTTCATCGCATGTAGATTTATCCATATCATCTATCATGTCATGTATAGCATAGACATTATCTGCGCTAAGCGGTTTTGATAAATAGAATCCTTGTGCATAATTAGCACCAAGCTTACGTAGAATATCTAATTGTTCTTCAGTTTCAACACCTTCACAAACAGTTTGTAAATTAAGGTTTTGACTAAGCGAAAGTATAGTTTTAACTATAGGATAGTCGCTGTTCTTAGCAACTTTATCTACAAAAGATTTATCAATTTTAAGCTTATCCAAAGGTAAATCTTGAAGGTACTGTAAAGAAGAATATCCTGTACCAAAATCGTCAATTGCAATCGTGACGTTTAACTGTCGTAGTAAGCTTAGGCGTTCTATGACTATTTCTTTATCTTGCATTACAACGCTTTCAGTCACTTCCAACTCAAGGTATTCAGATTGCAAGCCACTCTCTTTGAGAGCAGCAATAACCACTTCTACAAAATCATCTCTTTCAAATTGTCGTGAGGATATATTTACTGAAACAGTAATTGGATCAAAACCAATAGCTTGCCACTTTACATTTTGTATACAAGCCTGATTCAGCACCCAAGTACCAATATCTATAATAAGATTGCTTTCTTCAGCGATTGGTATAAAGACACCTGGAGGTATATTGCCTTTTTCAGGATGATTCCAACGGAGCAACGCTTCAACACCGATTCGCTGCCCACTATCTAAACAATACTGCGGTTGATAGTGCAGCTCGAGCTCCCCCTGCTCCAAAGCGTATTTTAAATCGGACTCCAGCTCTGCCTTTGCTTGTGTTGATTTTGCCAAGCTCTTCGTAAAGAGGCTAACACTATTTTTACCTGAGTTCTTTGACTGATACATAGCACTATCAGCTTTTTTGAGAAGTGTTTGTAAATCCTTACCGTCTTCAGGAAACAGACTGATGCCTATGCTCGCACCAATTCGTATCGTATAGTCCAAAATGATAATTTCTTTTTGTAAAAGACCCAAGTAGTCATTCGCTATAGCAACAGCCTCTTCTTGAGACTTTAAGTCTGTAAGCACCAAAGCAAACTCGTCACCACCCATGCGTGCCAAGGTGTCCTCTGCTCTAGTACGCGAGCTCAGAAGTTCAGCCACTCTTTGTAAGAGCAAATCACCTATGTCGTGCCCCATCGTGTCATTGACATGCTTAAAACCATCTAGATCAATAAAAACAACTGCAAAATTCAAATCTCTTCGCCTCGCTCTAGCAAGGACTTTTTCAACTGCAACTTCAAAAAGTAGTCTATTAGGCAAACCTGTAAGCACATCATGATAGGCTTGATGTTCTATCTTGCGTTGCAATTCTGAATTCGATACAGCAACACCCACTTGATTCGCAATCGAAGTAATAAGCTCAACATCATTTTGATTAAAACTACGATCATTTTTATGATTGATGGTTGCAATAGTACCTTCGACTTTACCTTCATGCAAAAAAGGAACAACAAGCACACTGCCTATGTCGTACTCAGCCATGCTCTGCCTTATTTGTTCTGATTCTCTAATATCAACTATATCTTTAAGAGCTAAGGCTGCTTTTTTATTCTTAATTGCCCAACCACTTAACCCTTCATGCAACTCTTCGTAGTTGAGATGTTTTAAAACATCATCTACGACATTATTTTCGTCAGCATCGAGAGCAGCAGCATCGAGAGCAGTAGCATTAAGAACAGTAGCATCGAGAGCAGTAGCATTAATAACAGTAGCATTGAGAGCAGTACTTACATTTTCTACAATCTCGTTTGTCGTATCAATCTTGTACATGATTGCCCAGCGTGCGCCAAACGCTCTACGAACATGTTCGATGATATCATCCATGAGTACGTCAAGACGGTCACTGTTGTGTACTGCCTCACTAATTGCAAAAAGAGATTGGTTACGAATAGCCTCTCCTTTTATCTTTGAATGCAGGTTGAGATTATCTAAAGTAACAGCAGCTAATTGCGCAAAACTATTTAATAGTTCTAGAGTGGTCTCATCAATAATTCGATCATCTTGGGTTGCAAAACCAATAACGCCAATAACTGCTCCAGAGCTAATCATAGGAAGCGTAACAACTGTTTTAACGCTGTCAAATATACCCGACGTGTCAAATTCTGACGCTTGGTAATTTTGGCAAAATACAGCCTCTTTTGAACGGTAAACCGCTCCTACTATTCCTTGCTCCTTTGTCTGTTGATAACCAATAACTTGTTCATACAAACCTGTTCCTGCAACATACTCAAGTATTTCTGCTTGTTTGTCAACAAGAAGCGAAATGTAGGTATTATTGTTTCTTGATAAATCTGACAATCTTTTTAAAAGTAACGCACAAATCTGGTGTAAACCTAAGTTGTTATCAAGCTCTAGAGAGGTTGCGTAAAGACCTTCTAAATACTTACTCTTTTGTTTGAGCTCGAGCTCAACCTGTTTCATGTCTGTAATATCAATAATTGCACTTTGGAAAGCAATGGCATGACCATCATCAGAACGAACTATGGTTGCATTATCCTGAATCCATCTATAACCACCTGATTTCAATTTGAATCGGTACTTCATCTGGTAGTGGGTAACGCCCGACCTGACTGATTCAAATACTTTTTTAAAAGCTGCCTCTGCATCATCAGGATGGATACAGTCAACCCACAGCACTTCTCCCGAAATAATTTCTTCAACACTATAGCCTAACTGTTGAATATTTTTGGACATGTAGTGCATACATATTTTGGGAGGATTGAATTCAGGTGTCCAACGACCTAATATAACTGGGTTATGTTCAACCAGCTCAAGGTCATAAAAAGAGTTAGCTGCTCGAATATCTAAGTCTGCTTGTTTTCTTTTGACTTCACTCTTTTTTACTTCACTCTTTTTAATTACGTTTTTTATTACGCTGCTCGATGACATAAGTTCTAGTACCGTATTTAAATGCTTAAAGAAATCATTAGATTCTTATATAGCTTACAGAATGCCTATAACAGAAACATTTCTTTAATATTTTTTGAGAGTTTGATTGATGTCAGTTCATTTTACCAAAATGTACACTACCAACCTTGTCTTCTTTTTCAAAGATATCGAAATCGAAACCTGCTTGTCGCATTTGTCCTGCTACGGCAAGACCTGCGGGACCTGCGCCGATGATTAGATTCTTTAACATAATGGAAAAATTAGTCTTTTAAAACTTCGACAATACCACTAAGCACTGTTTGCAAATCTCTTTCGTTAATGGCTTTTTCAGTATCGTTTAGAGTGACAATGACGCAGTAGGCAGTTTCTGGGGTTTCTGGGGTGGGCTCGAGCCAGTAGCTAAAATTCAACACACCTGGTTCAGAGCCTCCCTTATAAGCAAGCTTTGACCAACCATCACGGCTAACAAAGCCAGGCTCAATGTGCATTAGCTCAAGGTCTTTGACTTGCGCCATAACCTTACACAACTCTTGTGATTTAAAGTACCACTCTGCTTCTAAAAGATAAGGTGCATCACCGCCTACTAGAATTTCAGAGACAGCAGGACGAGCTCGTTCTGCTAAGACTTCTAAAATTTCTAGTTGTTCTTCACGAGAGGCAGTTCTATAAGACTCAGCATATGTTTCATAAGGTTCGCTTTTTAAATAAAAAAGTTCTCGGGTCTTTAGAAAGGGTTGATTTAAGACGATTCCCTGTTTGACAAGATAACTTTCAATAGTTTCACGTCCAAGTGTCCGAATGAGAAGATCAGTTGCAGTATTATCTGAGCGAGAAATCATAAGTGCAGCTGCACTTTCGAGCGTTAATGGCGCACCTACGTACCAATGATGCAATGTACCACTAGGAAAACTTTTGTCTTGTTCTTGTAAGTTTACAACATCCGTCCAGTTGCGTTTTTTAGCATTGATTTCTTCTTGCAAAGTTGCAAGAACAGATATTTTAAAGGCAGAGCCAACAGCATAGGGCGTATCACTATTTCGCTCAACTACAATTTCGCTTGCCATACCATCATATTTCTGAATAAGTAAACTACCTTGTGTAGAACCCATAATAAGTGCGTCAAAGGCTGCTACAGCTTCATCAAGATCTGCAACATTTGGGATGACGTCTGTTAGCAATAAGCCTTGGATTTTACTTTCTGCATCTAGGCTAATCTGGGTCAAGGCATACCCACTTGTAAAGTCAACACGGTATTCCCCGTCTTCTCCTTCAACAGTTTCAAAATCACCAATTTGCTCACTTACTTGTGCAGTAATCGTAGCAATTTGAGCAAAAGGTACTTGTGCCAAGAAGCGACTCGTAAAATCTTCTTCAAGAATTTCACCTGTAAACACTGCTTCTATACGTTTAACTTCTAAGTTTGTTTGTGAAGTCAGTTCACTAGCACTTTTTGCTTCTTCTACTTGAGTTTCGGATGTTTGACTTTCAGATACTTGTGCTTCAGAAGTTCGGGGCTTAGGGTTTCTAAGCAGCAATGTTTCAATTTTACCTTCGCTATCTAGCGAAATTATGCCATCAGCAGTAGCTTCACCAAAGGTCACCAGATACTCTCCATTGCTTCCAGATATATCCTCTAAACCTCCAAATTGCGCTAGCATTTGCTTAGTTATCAATTGGAATTGATTAAAGGGGACTTGTTCAAGAAAAGAAGCGGCGAAAGCATCTTCTTGGATTTCTTCTAAAAAGACAGCTTGGAAAAGCTCTAGTTCTTGTGTTTGGGTATCTTGGCTTAGAACCAAATTTGAAAGAGCTAGTACAAAAATAAGCGCAAGGGAAAGGATTTTTTTCATGTATTTATGATACCAAATTTTTGAAAATGTATAATTATAGCAAAGCTTTAAGGTGGTACTTATGAAAGAACTTGTTTTGCATATTGATGCTGAACTCAAAACAAAGATAAAGGAATTAGCAAACAATGCTGATATCTCGGTAAATGAAGCCGCTATTAAACTCCTACAAAAAGGGGCAAGTCTGTATGAAGCTTCAAATACAAAAATCGGTAACAGTTTAGACTTTCTTATAGGTGCTTGGTCCGAAGAAGAAGCAGATGCTTTTACAAAATCCTTGGGTTTTCTCGATAATTAGATTTTGTAGGTTGGGCTGTGCCCAACACTGCTGATTGAGAAAATAGATTCAGGATCCTACAGGCATAGACTAGAGAACTGTTGGAAAATTTATCTGTGAAGATTTGTGTATAGAAATAGGCAAAGCCCCTACTACGCTTGCTAAAGCTTTTGAAGAAGGGAAAAATCTATACTGAACGTGAGGTCAATATTATTATTGCGGTTGGTAGCATGGGCTGTGCCCATATATATAAACTCACTGAACTATGATTTACCATATAGTCGGCTAGGTCAAGAGTTTTATTTTGTAAAAACCTTTTACCAGCCTCTTAAAAATGGGCGAAGCCCATGCTACTTGTAGCTTG
>CALGZD010000052.1 GCA_937934635.1 uncultured Deinococcales bacterium | reverse complement strand
TAAACTAAATTGAAAAATAAATGTCATAGTTCTCTTGTTGCATACTTCGTGAAAAGAACCGAAAGATAAGCATTTTCTCTGATAAAATACTTCTTGAAATTACGACACGCTTAATTCATTTCGGTATAACTCCCCTTTTTTCAAAGGGGGATTGAGAGGGATTCTTGTTTTCTTTTTTATATTTTTGTAATGAGCCAAGCCTACCAAGCTTTCGGCTCATTTTTTTATAGGGTTTGTATATTTGTTCGAAACATGCAACCAGTTCAATTGTCGGATTTGCTAAGGTCTCTTGCTTTAAAAATAAGGTATACTCCGACTATGAATCTTAAGATTAATCAACAAGACTATTCTGTTTCTGACGATGACAACACACGCCCACTGCTGTGGGTTTTGCGTGATGAACTAGGCTTAACAGCAACTAAATTTGGTTGTGGTGCAGGTATTTGTGGGTCTTGCTCGGTGCAAGTGGATGGTGTGACCATGCGTTCCTGCGTGACACCGTTAGTGGCTGTAGAAGGTAAAGCTGTTCGCACCGTTGAAGGCTTAGCTACCGAGAATGATGCAGGCGAAGAAGTGTTGCACCCTGTACAAGAAGCCTTTATCAAAAACCAAGTACCGCAGTGTGCATGGTGCATGTCTGGGCAAATGATGACGGCGCTTAGCTTCCTAGAGCAAAACAGTGACCCTTCTGAGGAAGAGATTGTCAATGCCATGAGCAATAACTACTGTCGTTGTGGTTGTTATGTGCGTATTAAGGCTGCGGTAAAAGACGCTGCTGGCATAATGCAGGAGCAAAAATCATGAGTCTTGAACCAAATAATGTTGAATCTAATAATGTTGAATCTAATAATGTAGATGTAGCTAGCGAACATCAAGAAAAGAAAACGAAAAAACGTCGCTGGCGTATGTCACGAAGAGGCTTTTTGATTGGTCTAGGCATTACAGGTGTGGGTGCTGCGCTGGGTGTACGTTATGGTTTGCCAGAGGCACAGCTCAACATAGCTGAAGGTCTTGAAGATTTTGAAATGGGTGCTATCGACGCTTCGCCAGTTGCTTGGTTTGAAGTAAATCCTGAAGGTACAATCTTGTACATGCCAAAAGTTGAGATGGGGCAGGGTGTTCACACGGCGCTTAAGCAGATTGCAGCGGAGGAGCTCGAGCTCCCTTGGGAAGACTTACAGGTGGTCTCGAGCCATACCAACAGCGGTCTAAAAGATTCCTTCGGAACAGGTGGTAGTACCACTATTCCATCTCTCTACACACCACTGCGTGAAGCTGCTGCAACTATGCGAGAAATGCTAAAAACTAAAGCAGCAGAAAAGTTATCAGTCGATGCTGCTGACTTAACGGTGGCTGATGGAATAGTTTCTTTAAAGAGTGATGCAAGTAAAAAACTAAGCTATGCTGAAATTGTTGATGGCGTGAATGAGTGGGAAGTTCCTAAGAAAGCACCTGCTCTAAAATCTCGTGCGGACTTCAAATACATCGGTAAGCCGATGGAACGTGTCGATTTTCAAAGTAAACTCACGGGTAAAGCAAAGTACGGCTACGATATGCGTAAAGAAGGCATGTTATACGGCGCAGTGGCTAGACCTGAGAGTATTCAAGCTACCCTTAAGTCCGCCTCGGCGGGTTCAGCAGTAAGCCAAGATGGTGTTGTAGAAGTATTGCTAGAAGACGGTATGGCTGCTGTTGCAGCCACCTCACGTGCTGCTGCCTATAAAGGCGTCGAAGCGCTTGATGTGACATGGGATGAACACAGTGGTTTCTCAACTGCGGATGCTGAAGCACTGTGTACAGTTGTTGATGGCAGCGGTAAAACAGTTCAACGTGAAGGCAATGTACTAAGCGTATTCAAAGATAACGAATCCGAGATTATTCAAGCCGAGTACCGCACACCGATGGCAGCACACTCACACTTAGAACCACAAGCTGCTTTAGTTGATGTTCGTGCAGATAAGGTTGAAGCGTGGGTTTCAACACAAGCACCTTTTACAGTTCGAGATGAAATCGCCGAAGCGCTAGGTCGTAAAAAAGAAGAAGTAGAAGTCACTGCTACCTTCCTCGGTGGAGGTTTCGGGCGTAGGTTGAATGTAAGCGTGGCTGTTGCTGCTGCAAAGCTATCTGCTGCGTCTGGTAAGCCAGTCCATGTTGGCTGGAATAGAACTGAAGAATTCAAATATGGCTACGTGCGTCCACCCACACACAGTTTGTTAAAAGCAACCATGAAGGGTGGCAAAATTGAAGCCATCGAGCACCAAGTTGCCAGTGGTGATGTTGCCTTTCCATTTTTCCCCAAGGCACTAAGAGTCGTGTTTGGCTCGGACTTTGGTGCATGGCGTGGCGCACAGGTTTTTTACGATGGTATTGAGAACAGGCGTACCTTGTCACAAAGGGTGAAGCTGCCACTCAAAACAGGTTGGTGGCGTGGTCTAGGTTTGCTTGCCAATACCTTTTCTCTAGAAAGTTTTATAGATGAACTTGCACACAGCGCAGGTGCTGACCCGTTAGAGTTCAGACTTCAACATTTGGGTGCAACCGAAGATGGGCAGCGCTTTAGAGGCGTATTGACAAAAGCAGCAGAGATGGCAAATTGGGGCGGGGCACTGCCAGAAGGTCATGCACATGGCATTGCTTGTTCTACAGATGTCAATACAAAAGTTGCTCAGGTTGCAGAAGTCTCAATAGAAAATGGCAAAATTCGTGTACACAAAGTGAGCTGTGCGATGGACTGTGGCTTGGCTATTAACCCTGATGGTGCTAAAGCCCAATCACAAGGCTCAATCGTGATGGGTCTAAGCTCAGCTTTTCTAGAAAGACTAGAGGTTGCTGATAGCCGTTTCCAAGTGAACAACTTTGACACTTATCCACTTTTGACGATGAGAGATACGCCAGATATTGAGGTGGAACTTGTTGATAGTGGCTTAAAACCACTGGGTGTAGGTGAGCCACCAATTGGTCCAATTGCTGCTGCCGTTGCTAATGCAGTTTTTGCACTTACGGGTCAACGTTTAAGAGAGTTGCCTTTGAAGCTAGAAGCTTAATTACTATAGAATTCGAGTCTTTCTTATTTAAGGGCTAATGGTTGAATATTGCCCGATATTACTTAAATCAAGCTTATCAAGGGGGCTAGGGGGATTGGTTTTTCTACATCAATAATTTGTGGGTATGACAAGTTTCCAAAAAGGGGGGGGACTTTGACTTCCCCCTTTTTTACCTTTTTTTTATTTTTTTTAAAGGGGGATTGAGGGGGATTCGCTTTTAAAACCCACTACACTCCAAGTTCCAAGCCTGTAAATCATACCTTTTAACCAATAAACTAAACTGATTGTTCTTCGCATCTATACACATATTGCTCATAGCTTGCGAGATACCTTGAACAAGTTCAGGTTTGACAGATTGGATGCCATTTAAGCTGTTGGCACGTCCTTCTTTCAGGATGCAATCAGGTACATACTGTGTCATGAAAACAGGTTTGTTGTTAGCAACAAAGACATCAAGGTCGTGGCACTCGTTGTAGTTATAGCAACTCTCGATGAGTGACCAGTCAAAAAAGGGTTCTAGCTCTCTTGCTTGTGCGCCATTGTTTTTTAGCCCGATAGATAAGCCACGTTTGTGTGCTTCCGTTGCCATCCAACGAAGGTAATCAAGTTGATCTTCAGCAGTTAAAGTGAAGCCTGTGCCTTTGTCTTCTACTTCATCCAAAAAAGGCGGGTCTTCGCAAGGCCATGTTGGTTGGTTGTACTGCCAATTGTGGGCAACTTCAGTTGCATATGGAAAAGCAGTCAGGTCATAGGTCCACGCATCTACGTTGTCAGGTTCGACTGCGTCGCAGCCTTTAGCCACTGCGAGGTCTAGGCGAGTTGCCATGAGCGCACGGGTGATTGGGTGGCGAATGTTGAGCCACCATTCACCTGGCCAAGGCATTCTATTGCCTTTAACCATGTCTAGTTTTTCATCACCTTGAAAGCGACGTTCCAAAGCGACAATATCTTCTCGCCATTCTTCCCAT
>CALGZD010000051.1 GCA_937934635.1 uncultured Deinococcales bacterium | reverse complement strand
GGACATGGTGGTGTAGATCCAGGTGCTAGTGGCATTGTTATAGAAGAAGAAGTCGTGCTTGATGTGTCACTGAAACTTAAAGAGTTGCTAGAGCAATATGGTATTGAAGTCATTATGACACGTGAGAAGGACGCTAGCTTGAAGGGCAGTAAACGAGCAGATTTAGCAGCTCGAGCCGAGCAAGCGACCATCGAACGAAACCTCTTTGTATCTATCCATGCGAATGCAGCAAGAAACCGTGATGCACACGGTGTAGAAACGTGGGTCTTTGGTAAACCTCTTAATGAATCTATATTGCAAAATGCTATCACCGAAAACGGTGGCGGTAAGATTGGTGTGGAGCTAACGCAAGAACTACAGTCAAGCTTCAATGCAGCGCTCTTAGACATCGTTTCAGAAGAACAGTTGCGTTATAGCAAGATTCTTGCTGAATCAATTCAGTCTAATATGGTTGCAAGTACAGGCGCTAAAGATAGAGGTATCAAAGAAAATTACTTTTATGTCATTAGAAATGCACAAAGCCCTGCGGTCTTAGTAGAAATTGGTTTTGTAAATCACCCCGAAGAGGGCGAGCTATTAGCAACAGAGGCTTACCGTGACAAATTAGCCGAAGGTTTATTTGATGGGATTATGGGCTTCTTTGCTGTCGGTGCGGCGAATACATCTGAGGGAATGGCAAATCAGTAATTGCTTTTTTAAATTGCGATAATTTGTTGAGTGGCATACATGATTTGTATGTCACTTTTTTGTTTAGCTGACTATTTAGCTGACTAAGATGGTTTTTGTTCTGTAGCTGTTTTAATTGTTTGAGTTGGTGTTTCAGTTAGTTCTTCAACATCATCATAAAGCCCTACATCACTTGAAGGAATTAAATCTTGGGAAAAAATAAATAGCCCAATTGCAACAACGATAAAAGCCCAATAACTTCGAATTAAGGTTAGCGGAATATACAGTACTTCACGTGTAATGGCTACCCAACCAAGAAATATCATCAAAGTACCTGGAATGATGGTCCACAGGAGTAGCCTGCCATTTGTTCGTGTTGATAAGAAAGTAGCCAAAAACCAACCCAGTGAAGCAACAAAGGTGAATACACCACCTTTTTTGCCCCTATCTACTACGATAAAGTCACCGTAGGTTAGACAGGTAGCTAGACCAATGCCAATAAGTAAACAACCTGGCAATAGCCATAAGCTTTCTTTTCGAAAGAGTGCTAAACAAGCAAATATTATTCCAGCAACGATGATAAGTAGCCAGCCCATAAAGGAATTACTGAGGACTACGAGTAGGAGTCCTACAGCGGTAATTGCTAGACCAATGCGTCTTCTTGGGTCAGAAAGCAAGTTCATGATTAGGCTGTAACCTCTATAAGCATCAGAGTTAAAGTATAACAAAGTGCTTAGACGAGCACTTGCCTGATAATCCACAGAAATGTTGTGTTTTGTCGTGCTAAACTTGCTGTATTAATGATAAACGGAGACGTGAGCAAAGAAGTATTGTGGCAGGCAGCGCTTGAGGCTCGAGCCTACGCCTATGTGCCCTATTCAAACTATAAAGTTGGGGCTGCCTTAGTCACACAATCAGGGAAAATTTATTCAGGCTGCAACATTGAAAATGCAGCCTATGGACCATGTAACTGTGCTGAGCGAACTGCTATATTTAAAGCAGTATCGGAAGGTGAACAAGACTTTGAAGCAATCGTTGTAGTCACTAGCAATGGCGGTACGCCATGTGGCATTTGTAGACAAGTGATGCGTGAGTTCTCAAAAGACTTAGTAGTCTATGTTGCTGATACTGAAGGCATCAAAAAGGAATATAAGCTTTCAGAGTTATTGCTCGATGGTTTTGGACCAGAAGATTTGGGCTAAAAAATTTAGGATGGCAGATTTAATATGATTCAGCAAAAGGACTCAAGACTTACTGGTTTTTGGCATTATGTTCCGCTTGTGGCTTTACTACTTACAGTCGTGCTATGGGTATCTCTTGAACAATTTCTAATTGGCGCCATTCCTGTTGCAATTTTTGTTGTTTCTCTATTCTTTGAAAGCCCAAAAAGACGACGCTACTACTTAGCACTCTTTAGTAGTGTGCTTGTTTTGACGGTTGCGCCTATCAATACTGATTTGAATGCTATGCACGTAGGCATTCTTTTTGTTGCATTTGTTGCAGCTCTGGTTTTACCTACGCTCATATTATGGCGTGAAAAACCAAAGGTTATTGATTTCAAGCTTTTTCCTAAACATATTGACTGGGTTGATGTGCTGTACACAGCTATTTCTATACCATTGGCATGGGCTGTGATTTCACTTTATTTTAAAGTCATAAGCCCAGAAGTACCCTATAACTGGACACTTGGTGAAACACCAAACAATGGCGAGCTTTTTGGGTTATTCATGGGAATCAATGCTGTAGGCATTTGGGATGAGTTGTTTTTTATCAATGTATCCTATGCGATAATTCGCAAGCTGTTTTCTTTTAGAGTTGCGAACCCTGCCCAAGCTGTTATTTACACAGGCATCCTTTGGGATATGGCTTTTAGAGGTACAGGATTCTTTCTTGTCTACATTTTTGCAATCACACAAGGTGCAATGTTTGAACGTTCCAAAGCCCTTATTTGGGTATTGATCGTACATCTCATCGTAGATTATTTCTTGTTTCAAATGATTGTGAATACTTACTATCCAAACCTAAAAGTATGGTGGCATTTATAAACTGCGTCTACTAAATTATATCTGGCGATTGTTCTAATCAATTTGGAATAATACGGCACCATATGACGAATTGACTCAGCTAGGGTAGTATGTATTTCTCAGAACCCTATATAAAGGTTTTGTGATGAAAGTAGTGTCTTGTTGTACTTTATGTAAAATGCCTTAAAAAATATGGTTTAAGACGATGTCATCACCCTTTCTTGAGACTTCTGTGCTGCCTTTTTCGGATGTGCGTTTTTCCAAAATAAAAGTTACACTAGTGTGTGGAAAGTCGTACCCCTCCTCAAAACCTTGAAGCCGAACAAAGTGTAATTGGTTCAATTCTCATTGATAACGAAGCTTTCTCTGCCTTAGAAGGTAGCATCGTTCCTGAACACTTTTATAAAGAAGCGCACCGCAAAATCTTTCGTGCTTGTGATCGTCTGTATCACCGCAACGAACCTATAGATTTAGTGACGCTGACAGAAGAACTTAGACAAACCAATGAGCTAGAAGCGATTGGCAACGTACCCTATTTAATTGGTTTAGCAGAAGGTGTGCCAACTGCGGCATATGTTGAAAACTATGCCAAGATTGTCAAAGAAAAGGCAATCCTTCGAGATTTAATTGGTGTCAGTGGTCAGATGATGCAAAATGCTTTCGATCAAGCTTTGCCACTTGAAGATATTCTTGATAAAGCAGAGACCAGTGTTTTTGAGTTATCGAGTAGTAAACGTAGTCATAACTTTGAGGGAATGACGAGTTTAGTCCCACAAACCTTTGAACATATAGAAGAAATGCTAAATAACCCTGATCCTGTTTCTGGGCTGCGAACGGGTTTTAAAGAACTTGATTCGATGACTGCGGGCTTGCAGGGGAGTAGTTTTAATGTTTTGGCAGCACGACCTTCTATGGGTAAGACCGCTTTAGCGCTTACTATCGGTCAACACGCAGCTTTGAGAGAAAACAAACCAGTTGGTATTTTTTCATTGGAGATGTCTGGTGTGCAGTTGGTTCAGCGTATGCTCTGTAGTGAGGCAAGGGTCGACATGAGCCGAGTGCGTTCAGGTGGCTTGACTGACAGAGATTTTCAACGTTTGGCAGATACTGCGGGCAAACTCACTGAAGCAAAAATATACATAGACGATGTACCAAATATGACGGTGATGGAATTGCGCTCTCGCTCTCGTCGTTTGATGGCTGAACACGGTCTTGGACTCATCATCATTGATTATTTGCAGCTTATGCAAGGTTCCTCTGGTGGCAGTGGTGGTGAAAATCGTCAGCAAGAAATTTCAACGATTTCACGAGGACTCAAAGGTCTTGCACGTGAATTAGATATTCCTGTGCTGTGTTTGTCACAGCTTTCCCGTGCTGTTGAGAGTCGACCTAA
>CALGZD010000050.1 GCA_937934635.1 uncultured Deinococcales bacterium | reverse complement strand
CATGGGCAGTATGGATTTAAAGCACAGAGCAGTTTTTTTGCGGAGGCTCTTGCTAGTCATGGTTACGCAGTTGTGTCTGCTGACCATGTTGGTGGTGCGTTGTTCACAGTCTATGAAGATGGTAGTACTGTAGACTATATTCCTTCGGAGTTTGCAGAAGGTTTAGAAGGCGATGAATTTGATGTGGTTATTCGAGAGCTAGGTCAGCGCTGGGTTAAGGATATGAGCTTTACTTTGGATTCTTTAGCTACGGCAGCAGCACAGCTTAATTTGGATGTGTCACAGGTGGTTGCTTCAGGGCACTCTACAGGTGGGGGAGCAAGTTTTGAATTTTGCCGTTTAGATAGTCGTTGTGCAGGTGTTATAGCCTTAGACCCTTGGTTGTTGCCTGCTTCAGATCAGACCTTTGAAGAAGGCATTAGCGCACCACTGTTAACTTTATTTAGTGACCCACGTCTTGACTTTTTTGAGCCACCCAACCATATTGCCTTTGACAAGTTAGCAAAAGCTACTCAGGCAGATGGATATGTTATTCGAGAAAAAGTAGTTGCTGGTTCGAAGCATCATGAATTTTCTGATGGTGCTTTGTTGTCGCCCTTTGGCTATTATTTAGGTTTGCAGAAAGGACCGATTCAGACGCATAGGTCTATGCACATAACGACTGAGCAGAGTTTGGTTTTGCTTGATCATGCTTTTAATGGTGCTGAGGCTGCATGGGGAGATTTTTCTGAGGAGATTGATTGGGTGGAAGGGTATTAGTCTGGTAGGTATTAGGAATTATCGGAAATATAGTATTTGAATTAGGTGTATTGGTGGGCACGGTCTATCCTACTGGAGCGTATAGCTTAAAATGGTGCATACTGTTTATGCTTTTATTTCACACAAGCCTTGTACTAGACGGAAATAGAATGTGATGGGCACAGCCCCATCCTACATGTCATATGCACAGTTTAAAAGTAGTCAGTCCACTACATGTCATATGCACATTTTAAGAGCAGTCAGTCCACTATAAAAAGGCATTTCCCCGAAAGGAAATGCCTTATATTTTGATTTGCAAAAATTTTAAGTTACAGCATTTTTATGGTGTTTGTGCACCATCAAGCGCCCACTGTGCAAAAGCATCTATAAAAGGAAAGCTGATTTCTGCTGTTTCGCTTGCTAATAAGAAGCGCACAAAATCTTCGATGTCTGCTGTAGTGGCTTGATTAAAGAGTTCAGAGCCGTCTAAACCTTCAAAGCGTCCCAACTCAACGACTGGCATGGCGTCTTTGGCGATGTCTGCGTGGGTTACTAGTTCAGCTTGTAGGACTAAAAACAATCTTTCGTCAGCATCGTTTGTACCTAAGGCGCTTTCACTATAGAGTGCTTGGTTTTCTAGTAGGTCAACCATGACGATGCCACGGCTGATGAGTTGTCTTAGAAGTGATGGGCTACCGCTTAAGCTTAGTTGCAGTTCTGCCGTTGCCTCTCGCCCATCGTTTGTTATGGCGCGAATAGACACTACATAATCACCATCTGAAACAATTGCAGGAATATCTACAGGAATATCTTTTACGATGTAGGCTACAGCATCTCTTGGAATGTTGACAGTTTCCTCGTTTTGGCTATTTTCGATAACTGTGCCGTTGGCATCTTGCAGTTCTGTGGTGACATTCATAGACCTTGGTAATTCCACACCATCTGTATAAAGCTCAAAGGCTGCATTGAGTCTGTCGCCTGGGCTAAAGGTTGCATCTTGACTGGAAATGCCCGCTAAGGTCAAGTCAATGCCACTACTAATAACAATTGGTGCTGGTGGTGCAGTGAGAGCTTCTAGGCGAGAATTTGCCAGACCAACAAAATCTGTTTGTTCGGAGCGTTCTACAAAAGCAGAAAACTGTTCAACTGCATTGTCTTTATTGCCCTCTGCTTCGTATAAACTTGCCAGAGCAAAGTGTACGCTTGGTTCTTCTGGGAAAAGGTCTAGTGCATTTACTAAATCTTTTACAGCTTCATCATCGATTTCTGGGTCAAGCAAAATTGCACTTCTGTATGACTCCATTGCTTCGCCAAGGCGACCTGTTACAGTTTGTGCTAAGCCAAGATTAAACCAAGCGATATGCTGGGAATTATCTAAATCGATAGCAGTTGCTGAAGCGTTTTCACTATCTTGTAAAAAACCAATGAGATAGTACGCCCAACCTAGATTTGTCCAGTACAGTGAGCTGTCTGGGTCGATGTTTGTAGCAACAGCAAGTACTTCGGCAGCGTCTTGGGCGTCGTCTTTATCAAAGGCGATAAAGCTTAAACGCTCGAATGGATAAATCATGGAAGGAGATACACGTGCAAGATTTTTTAGGGCAGTGCGCTCGATGTCAGTTTCATCAATTGCTTGTGCGCTAAAGGCAGCAGCAATGAGTGCTGAAGTTGTATCTGCCTCAGCAAGTTCTGCTAAATCAGTTGTGTTTTCAGCTAAGCCACGACCTGTGCGGTAGGCAACATTGGCAGTGTGTCCGTAGGGATATTCAGCAGCAGCAGTGTTGAAAGCTGTTGCGGCTGCGTCACCGTCATTTAGCTCGTCATAGATAGAAGCTGTCCAAACTTGTGCAAGAGGTAAGTTTGTTGCTTCATACATATCTATGAAGTACTCAAGTGTTATGTCTCTATCTGTGGTTAGGAGCATAGCCAGTGCAGCCATGCGAATTGGGTCACTGCCTTCATCGCCATTTGTAACTGCTTCGATATCGTCTTTTAAAATGTTCCAGTTTGTTTCTGCATCATCTTGTTCAAGTAGTGTTGTTAGACCTTCTGTAAAGTCAAAAGCGATGCCAGAACTTAGTAAACCGACAAGGCTTAGATAGTCGCCGTAGGTTGTTGATAGGTCGATTTCTTTTGACTGGACCGCTAGCTCGAGCCCTGTCTCGTACCTAAGCACAGTCAAAATGTTGTCTACCATCGCCTGAGGTTCTGTTTCTTTTGCAGTAATGGTGTAACGTCTGCCACTATCTGCTTTTCCGACAAATAGCTCTAAGTTGAGCATTTCAGGAGTATTGATAATGCTACCTGACAAGGCAATATCTACCCCAAGCGTTTCACGAACAAGCGAGATGCCATCATAGCTAGCAGCTAGGCGAACTGGGTCGTTAGCAGCAGCACCTGAACCAAGCAGGACAAGTGGGCTTAGAAAGCCACCTTCTATGACCAAAGGCGGGACTAGGGAGAGGGAGGATAGGGGCTCGAGCACCAATAAATCCTCACCAGCATTGCTAGCTTCTAAAAGTGCCTCACTCAAACGTTCAGAAACGGCAATACCCGCAAGGTCATCACTTGCAAATGGATACACTGCAATTGAGGTTGAGGATAAAGCGCTTTGGGATAAGGCAGTTTGGAAAAGAGAAGTGAGCAGTAAGATGCTCAGTATAATAAAGCTGGGAAAGTGAAGTTTTTTCATAAGACTCCTGTCTTGTTTTAGCTTAGTTCATATTTTTGTATCTAAAGTAGATAGTATCTAAATTAGGTATAGAGTTTTTTGAGCATTATGTCAGTAAGACTGAACATGTTTTGAAGCTTGAAAGTCTATCAAGGTTTGTAGCTCATTTAGCTTAACTAGTTTACCTATGACATCAATGAATAAATCATGACTGCTCAGTCGAAGATATTAAACTAAGGATATCCATTAGCACACGTATAACTGTATAACTCAGTTTACATATGGATTTAGCTTAATAACCTAGCTTATAGCTTAGTCTTTAGCGTAAAGATGGCAATCTGTTCGGTACATGTGCATATACGTTATCACTAGCTGTAATATCTAGGCGTGTCCTTCAAACCACGCAACCATTGCGTCCAACCGCTTAATGCGTCTATCAGGTCTACCAGAGCGAGATAGTTCGTGACCCTCAC
>CALGZD010000049.1 GCA_937934635.1 uncultured Deinococcales bacterium | reverse complement strand
ACCTTCCCTTTCACTTATCAGCACCACCTTTTTCGTTTTCGCCAGTAGCTATAGGGTTTGTCTATAGTGTTTACGCTGCTGGCATCATATCTTCACCGCTTGCGGGTTACTTTGCTAAACGTTTTGGACTATTGCCTATTATTTTGTTTGGTTTAGTTATTCTGATTTCTGCAAATGTTGCGAGCATCGTTCCAAATACGACCTTTTACATCGCAGCACTGACTGTTTTAACGTTTGGGAATTTCATCGCACAATCTGCTGCGACATCCTATGTTGCGACTGAGGCTAAATCCTTTAAGGCAGGTGCATCGGCGCTTTATCTTTTTTGTTATTACATTGGTGGTGGTTTGGGTGCATATATTCCTGGGCTGTTTTGGGATGATTTTGGTTGGAATGCGGTTTTAGGTAGTAGCTTGTCTGTGTTGGTTATTGCAACTATTGCGGTGTTCTTGTTATTTGTGCAGGAGAGAAAGCAAGTACAAAAATAAGCATCTTGATATTTGAGAAAAAAAGTAAAGGTAAGGTCAAAAGCGAATCCCCCCTAGCCCCCCTTGGAAGTGTTTGGCACTTGATTATTCATTGGCGTAATCTGTTTTTGATTAGGTGACGAAGGGGGGGATTAAAAGCGAAGTCAAAGGCGAATTCTCCCTAGCCCCCCTTTAAAAAGTGGGGGATGAAGACATAAAAGTATTTGGGATAGAAATACTGGAGACATGAATACTAGGTACAACCTGTTTGATTTGTATTTCATGCGTTAGACTTAAGCTATGAATGACCTTCTAAACATTATGCGTCAATTGCGTGGACCAGATGGCTGTCCTTGGGATCAGAAGCAAACGCATGATTCTTTGCGAAAATATATGCTTGAAGAGGCTTATGAAGCTGTTGATGCGATTAGTAAAGATGACACTGAACACATTGTTGAAGAACTTGGCGATGTTTTATTGCAAATTGCTTTTCACACGGTGATAGCTGAAGAGACAGAACGTTTTAGTTACGAAATGATTGAGAAAGGCATTGTAGACAAGCTTATTCGTAGGCATCCGCATATTTTTGCAGATACTGATGTAGCTGATGCTGATGAGGTTGTTACAAATTGGTATGCGATTAAAGCTAGAGAAAAAGAAGCTAGGGAAAAAGAAGCTAGGGAAAAAGAAGGTAAAGAAGCCGCACCAGTAGTTGAGCAACTGCCTAGTGGTATGCCTTCAATGATGCAAGCTGTCGAGTTAGGTAAAACGCTTGCGTGGGCAAAGGTAGATGAAGCTGAAGTGCGTCAAAACTTTGAACAGGCTTTAGATACTCAAGATGTAGGGAAGATGCTTTTAGCAGTTGTTGATTATGCAAGAAGTCAAAAAGTGCAGCCTGAAATCGCTTTGCGAGATAGTCTTGGAGAACGAGTTGCCGAGCATTTAGAAAGTTGATATGTCTAGTATAGAAATAATAAAGACTAGTTTAGTAGGTAATAAGCCAAAGTCTATGACGCTTGAAGGTTTTCGTCGTGCGGCAGTGCTTGTACCTTTGATTAAAAGAGAAGATGATTTAGAACTACTATTTACAGTGCGCTCTTCAAAACTTTCGAGTCATGCAGGGCAGATTGCATTTCCAGGTGGGCGATTAGACGAGGGCGAAGATTTTATACAAGCGGCTTTACGAGAGAGCAATGAAGAGGTAGGGATTCAAGCTACTACTGTAGAAATCATAGGAGAGTTGGATCAACATCCTTCACCAGCTCGTTATGTGGTGACACCTATTGTTGGTTTAGTAGAACCTCAGAAGCTTGTTTTAAATGAAGATGAGGTTGAAGAAGTATTTACGGTTACTTTAAGTGAGTTGAAAACGATTGTGCCCTATTCAGAAGATAGGCATCTTAACGGCTATTCTAGAAGATTATATTACTATCCTTACGAAGAGCATGTTATATGGGGTTTGACAGGAAATATCATCAAGAATCTTTTGGATGTTATGGTGGGTCAAAGTGATAGGTCTTGGGAATTTGATGCGAGTTAATTTGATGCAGCTTAATTTGATACAGTTTAATTTGATACAGCTTAAATAGTGAACAGTCTTGCTGTTTAGTGCTTCTTTATGCTTTTTGGTATTCTAGCGTATAAATCTTGTCATGCTAAAACTGTTAGGCTTCATGTAACGACGTACAGTTAGTATTGGTTTCAGGCTATGAGTAGCTATGAGTAGTATAAAAATATGAACAGTAAGAGTAAAGAACTACGCATTAATAGAGAGGGTGACCGTTATAAGTGGTCATTGGGATCTATTATTGAGAATCTACAGAGTATTGGTGTGGATACTGATGGTGCTGTAGACATAGCTCGAGCCTGCCTAAAAAACTTTCGTCCAGAAAAAAATGTAGAGTTTATAGCGCTCATGACATGGTTTGAAGAAGCACTGTTAAAACAAGCTGATAAAACCATAGCCGAACGTTTCTTAAGTCAAACGCCTCCCTTTATACCGTTGCGAATCAAAAAACAAAAAGGTAGTGAAGAATATTCAAGACGGGCAATTAGCCAAAGACTTGAAAAGCAGGGTATAGCCTTTAAAGATGCTTATGATATTGCCCATCAATTGCGTTCTGATTTACGTACTCAGGGTTTAGAGGAGATAACTGAAAGTTACCTCAATAGTATTTTGAGTGACAGAATTGAAAAGCGTATGGGTAGCAATGCGCGTTTGCGTTTTGAATCTGGAAAACAGCAAACAATTCAGATTTCCCAAAGCGATGGGCAGGTGTTGCCTTTTTCGCATGGCATTTTGGCAAAATCGTTGATAGCAATTGGTTTAAATTCGGAGATGGCATTTACGATAACGAGAGAAGTGGAGCAGAGCCTGTGGCTCGAGCCCGATGTCATAGACAGTAAGACCTTAGAACAAGTTATTGAGCACGAACTAAACGATAAAGCAGGTCCAAGCTTTGCTCAACGCTACTTGCTGATGCAAGAAATTGAAACAAGTCAAAAGCCTATTATTGTTTTGATTAGTGGGACCTCTGGGGTGGGTAAATCGACGCTTGCTGCTGAGATTGCCTACCGCTTAGGGATTGCCAGATTAGTCTCGTCAGATTCTATCCGTCAGGCGCTACGTTCCCTAATTAGTGCGGATTTGAGCTCAATTTTGCACAGCTCGAGCTTTGCAGCGTGGCAAACAGAACTTTTACCTGGAGAAGATGTTGACCGAGTCAAGACGAAGCGAGTACAGCGTGCTTTTCAGAGCCAAGTGCAACAAGTATCTGCGGCACTTTGGGCTATCTTGCAACGTAACTACGAAGAAAATGTCTCTATAGTTATGGAAGGTGTTCACATCGTTCCTGGCTTTATGCCTTTAGAGCAGTTAGAAGATGCCACGATTATCGAACTCGTCTTTGTACAAACAGATGAGGATAAACACCGTCAGAATTTTGAGAAACGTCAGAAGAGTAGTGTAAAGCGAAAGTCAAATCGCTATCTAAATCATTTTACTGAAATTCGTCTAATTCAGGATTTTATCGTTGAACAAGCAAAGAATGAAGGTGTAGCTGTCGTTGATGCATTTGATAGAGAACTAGCTATGAATGAAGGCTTTGAGGTTATTTTACAAGGCTTGTTAAATGATTGGTTAGATGTGTCACCTGTTGCTGACGATGAACCAGATTCTTTTGAAGAACTACGATAGTTGGGGGTGTTTTGTAAAGTACTAAAAAAGTCCTCGTAAAGTAGAAAATACGAGGACTTTTTATGTGTTGATTTTGTTAGTTTATTTTCCTGCAAAAGATAAATCAGGTATTTCAACCATCGGCGCACCTGTGCTTAAGTGCCACTCGATAGTATCACCAAGTGCAGAAACATTTTCTAGCATTTCGAGCAAGTTCCCTGAAACTACAAAATCTTCAACGGGCTGGACCAGTTCTCCACCATCATATTGAAGACCTAAAGCCTGTAGTGAGACATCGCCTGTAATGGGATTTGCACCAGCATGAACGCCCATCATTTCAGTGACAACAATGCCACTTTCAAGCTTTACACCGTCACCAGCTTCGACATATATATTTGTTGGTGATACACCAAGTGTAGAGCTGTACCCTCTAGAAGCATGACCAGTATTTTCTTGACCAGTAGCCTTGGCTGTTTGTGAGTTATGCAAAAAGCTTTTCATGATGCCATTTTCAATGAGTATTGTTTTCTGTGACGCCGTGCCTTCAGAATCAAAAGGTCGTGTGGCTATACCACGCTCAAGTGTAGGATCATCAATGAGTGTGATGTTACTTGCTGCGATTTTACTACCAATCTTGTCTGCAAGCCTGCTTTTACCTTCCATCAAGGTTTTACCACTGAACATATACATGAGCACGCTTAGTAAACTACCAAAAGCTTTAGGTTCAAAGTAGGCAGTATATTTACCTGTTGTTAAAGGTTGAGCCCCAAGCAAGCGAGCCATCTTTTCAGTTGCTTCCATGGCAGTTTTGTTTGCATCAAGGCTATGAAATTCCTTATCCCAATCAAGCCCAAAAGACTGTTTTAAGCTATCACCCTTTTCCATGATGAATGAACTACCGAGTACGGTGTAACCATTGCGATAGCCACCAGATGCACCTTTACTAGACGCAAGCGCACCTTGGACTTCGCTTTCTGTATAGCGTGAAATCATCACCTGTTTTAGGTTTGGATGTTTACGCACAGCAGCTTCAAAATCAATAGCTTTTTGCGCTTTTTCGTCAACAGGTGCAGATAAACCTTCACCAATTAAATCCTTCTGACCAAGTGCTTTGCCTTCAGGAATAAATCCATCGGTCGTTGTTTGCAGGTCTGCATTTTCTTTGGCTTCTTTGAGAATCCAATCAAGTGCTTCCTGATTCACTTCTTCTGTTGATGCATAACCAGTTTTCCCACCGCTAATGACTCGCAGTC
>CALGZD010000048.1 GCA_937934635.1 uncultured Deinococcales bacterium | reverse complement strand
AAACACCGCTTTATGAAAATTCACTAACTAAACATTATTGTGTTGGGAATGCTTCGGGAATAGCAGTTCTTTAGACTATAAACATAACAAGCTATTTGTACTGTATTTGTACTGTATTTCCACTCAATCTATTTAAAGGAGGAATGCTTACTTTATAAGTAAACTCGTTCAACTCTATCTGTAAGTTGGGTCAATATTTCATAAGAAATCGTATTGCTAAGTTGGGCTAAGTCATCCGCATTAGGACCATGACTTCCAAGGAGCGTTACATCATCTCCAACGGTAATACTATCATCGCCGAGGTCAATCATAAACTGATCCATGCAAACCCGTCCCCGGATAGGTCGCAATTTTCCCACAGCCCAAACCTGTCCTTGATTACTTAAAACTCTAGGGTAACCATCACCGTAACCAAAGCGGACACTAGCAATGGTAGTTTCTTTATCAGCGGTCCAAGTAGCGCCATAAGAAATGCTTTGCCCTGCTGAGATGCGTTTTACAAAAGTAACTCGGGCACGAAGTTCCAAGATAGGTTCAAGCTTAGCTTCAAATGTTTCGCAATAGCTGTCACCATGATAACCGTATAGCGCTATGCCTGCCCGAACCATATCAAAATGGCTTTCAGGTAGTGTGACAAGTGCAGCAGAATTTGCAGCGTGTGTGAGCTGAGCTTGTATGTCGTGTTTTTGGAGTAGGTTGACTGCTTCACTAAAACTGGCTAGTTGCATGTTTGTATAACTTCTATCTGCTTCATCTGCACAGGCAAAGTGCGTATAGAAGCCTTCAAAGTCACAGTGTTGGCTAGTGTCTAGTAATTTGGCAGTATGCAGACAGTCACCTGATGGTTGCCCGAGTCGCCCCATGCCTGTATCAACTTTAAGGTGCAATTTTGCCTTTTGCCCTAAGCTTTTTGCTACTTTATTTACTTGCTGTACGTTCATTTCGTCAGTCACAGATAGGCTAATATTTTGTAGCAATAAATCTTCTAGCTTTTCGGGTGGACTAGGTGTCAGCACAAGGATATTTCCACTAATGCCATTTGCTCTAAGGGTGAGTGCTTCTTCAGGCGTAGCAACAGCAAACCATTGCACACCTTCGGCTTCCAAAGCTTGACTTATTTTGACAAGTCCGTGACCGTAGGCATTGGCTTTGACTACAGCCATAAATTGAACAGAAGGTTGCAGGTGTTGCTGCAACCTTCCAAGATTTCTTTTTAATTTGTTGAGGTCAATGATGGCCTGAGCCATTAGTTATCTTATAGACCTTTCTTACTGATTTTACTGACCTTCGCCTGTTGAGTCTGCTGGTTGAGTTTCTGGTTGGGCTGGAGTAGTTGGTACGTCTTCTGCTGGTACGAAGAGCTCGAGCACAGCATCGCTAATCTGTGACTGTACAGCGTAAGATGCATTCTCTCCTGTATCGTCAAAGCGCATGGTGATGATGTTCCAACCATTACGAAGTTGCAAGGTGACATCTCTAGCGATGATTTGTGCGTCTTGATCGACATAAAGTAGTACAAAAAAGCCTTGTGGTCTTTCTACACTAGCAATGCCTAAAAAGAGTGGATCGCTAGTAGGATCATCAAAACGGTCGTTGCCATTGTCAGCATAGACATTTGTGATTGCTCGTGCGTAGTTTACGCCTTGAGGCGCAACGGTGTATTCATTTAAGATGCCTGGGAACACGGTAACACCATTTAAAAAGGGCTGTAGAAAGCTACTATCAATTGGACCAGCACTGATGCTGAATGTGCCACCAATAGGCGTAACTTTATTTAGTTCAACAAGGCGTCCAGCGCTTTCATCAATTAAGTGAATGCCCATACGTACAGACGCATCAACAGCGCTTGCAGGTGTAATGACACCAACGACATTGGCACTTTGTTGAGCACTTGCAAGGCTTGTAAATAGTCCAAAGGTTAGTAAACAAGCTAGGCTTAAAATAAGACGTTTCATAAATTCTCCCAAATACAATACATGAGTTTCTAAATTTTAGATGTAGCGCCATTATATACCTCTAGTTGGATAACAAATAAGGCAGCTAAATAGCGAATCAACTGGTTAGATAACAAAAATAAAGCTATCTTTGCAACAAAAGACTATAACCTGTCAAACACTAGGACAATATGTGATTTTTGTGTGCTTTGCCTTTATATTCTCATCAAAAATGGTAATTCATTAATTGATAGCTCAAGTTTTGATAGCTCATGACGAATTTAATCTCTGATTCTCAATTTCTGAGATGTATATTCAAGCTTGTTGCAGTATTGGCAGGGAAGTAGCGTTCTTTGCCTCTAGTTTTTCTGACCAAGCGTAGGTTGAGTTGAAGAAAGTTATCTTGTGCAACAAATGGTGGAAGGTCCGTGCCAGTTACCAATCCAGCATCTAAAGTCAGACCTTCAAGCACCATATAGGGTTGTGCTCGTGAAATTTCATGTGGGTTAAAACACGGAAAGTCAAAGGGTGGATTACTTGGGGAGTCTAAGGTTGTGCAGATTACCCGTCTATACTCTCGGATGATATAGGTATTTTCATCTGCCCAAGAATCCTCTAGTTTAAGACGGTCAGGAAGTTCTTTTCTTGAGTCTATTCTGAATGCCAAAAAACTGTAGGTGTCAATTTCGTTGCCATCACGTGATTCAGGAATGATTAAACCAAAGCAAGGTAATTGAGGAGGTAGTACATTTAGGCTACAGATACTCCCGTTTACTTCAATATCTGTGATGATATTGCTTGCTCTACGAATATTGTTTGCTAAATAGTTGGTGGCATCGTTGAGTTCACTGATGCTTTCGGTATAGCTCAAACTAGCTGAGCTTGTTCGTAAAAATTGTTGGGTGATGTAAAGTAGCGTCCCTGCCACAAGGCTGAAAATAGCTAGTGTGATAAGCATTTCAAGTAGGCTAAAGCCTTTAGGGGAGGGCTGCATTCTAAAGTGGTTGTCCTTAGGGGCTGGTGACTATGTGCTGATTTATCTATTTACACTACTTACTTATTGCACTACTTACTTACTGCACTACTTACCCAGCTCGAGCACAAAGTCATAGATATCTGATTCATCTAGCACGGGATAACAACTCAGACTGATTCGAAGTCGTTCATAAGGACCAGTTTGCGTGGTTGAGTTGATTGCATCGATTGTTTCATTGCATTTAAAACTTTCCTGACTTGGATTATCAGGTAGATAGCTTAGTTCTCCAGTGAGCAATTCACTACTTCTAGAACTAACCGTTTCCATATATTGTTGTGCCGTTTGCACAATCAACATACTATCTTGGTGACTGCGATTTAACTTGAGGATATCTGGCAGCGTGCCCAAAAGTGCTGTCATGATGATGGTAATCATGGCAATGGCAACGAGTACCTCAGTTAAACTAAATCCTTTTTCATTATTCATCTTGAATAATCACCTTCCCAGTTACACCAACCACACGAATGTATTTGTAATAGCGTTCAGGTTGATTTTTCCAACTTACTAGAAAGCTTCGCTCTGAAGCAGAGGTTGTGCCATATGGCGGATAAAAAGTGACAGATTTTGAACGCCCTGCTTTAGTTAGTGCAATGCCATTTGGTAGATATTGCGTGACACCATTTGCGAGATACTGCTCAGGTGTATTGCTGTCTATGCTAAGTGTACGTTCTTCATTAAAGCGTTCAGATTCAAAACGCTCTTTTTCTAAGTCGCTAGCAACTTTTTGCGCTGCTTCATTTACGAGTGAATGAATGCGAAAGTTTTGGTAGTAACCAAGTGAACCAACGAGTAAGACACTGATGATTGCGGTGACGATTAGCAGTTCAAGTAGGCTAAAGCCATAGCTTTTTGCAACCTTAATATTCATCACTCAAGCCGCCATGAACCAGCGATGGCTTGAAAGAGTTGTTTTCCGTCTTGGTTGGCAATTTCATCTTGTAAGTGGGCTTGCCACTGGTTGATTGCTTCTGCGTTGTAGCTAATACTTGCTTGACCACTTAACTGAGTATCGGATGTGCTTGAAGCTGTAGTTGAGGGTGTAGCTGAGGGGCTAGGGAGGGCTCGAGCCTCCTCACTAACCACCGCCCCATCAATATGCCCTCCAGTTTGTTGGTAATGACCAAAAACATAGAGCAAACCAGAAAAGCCTTCATCGCAAACTGCATGAACAGCTACATCAACTGCTGCTATGAGAATGGCTTGACCGCATAAAGGGTTGGCATGTGTGAAGTTGAGTGCATCCTCTGTGTAGTGCAAACCGTTCAGGGTATCAAAACTATTTAGGGCTGGACCAATGTGGTAATGAAAGCTTTTGCCACTTCGTTGATTGTAGGTATTGAGTGGACCTAGCAACTCATCTTTAGTGAGACCAAAGGTAGTTTCGAAAAGTGAAGGGCTTGTCAGCTTTGCCTGTTCTTTACTACCACCTGTGATGATTGCATTGCCATTTAAGTTTAGGTTTTCAGTAGCTTGAGCTGCTACAACTCCAACTGAAACGATGCTGCCTTCACTAAGTGTTTCTTGTGGGAGTGTGCCAGTCCAGCGAATGGCTATATCGTTTTCAGTTATAGATTCGACTATAGCTTCATTGCCTTCAATGCTTATCTCTTGACCAAGTGCCAAATTGCTTGTGTTGTTAGTGCTCAAAGAAATAATAGTACTTGCTGCTTCTGTTGGGAGTAACGCAGATTTTAAGGCGAAAGGAATGAGGGCGATTTCATTATCATCTAGGTTGTAGCTAGCTGTTTGTGTTAGCGGTAAAAGTTCTAGGCTGCTTGCTGAATAATCTACGGTGGTGACTTTGTAACGACCAGAAGTCAGTTCTATATAGTTTCCACTGTGAAAACGATTTGGGTGTTGGATGCGGAGTTGAGCATGTTGACTGTTGGGGAGGGGTGTGGGGTGGGCTCGAGCCACATCATAGTGTCTAATTAGACTTATATTTTCCTGACTAGCTGCGCCTTTAAGTTGAGTATTACCTTGTAAGTTTAGACTTCCTAAAGTACTGATAGCCGCCATGGGTTGAATGTGTAACCGACTCCCAGCAGCATAAAGCTTGAAGTCTGTTTTTAAGACTTTTTTGGCTAAGGTGGCTACCTCGCCATTATCTAATATGTTTTCTACTATACCGATAGATTCTAAGGTGACGCTTTGTGTCGATAAACGACTGAAATGAAGAGTGTTTTTAATGTTTGTTGCACCTTCAATTCCTTGACTTTCAAATAGCACAAGTTCATCTAAACGATTGTCTAGTAACCAGTTATTTAAAGCATCTAAACTCAGATTTGCAGTGCTTGAATCAAATAGGTTCAGCGATGCTCTTGTAGAGAAACTGTTCATACCACTTTCGGCTGCAAGCAGTGCTTGGTAACCGTGATATTGCGTTTTGCCACCACGTTTTAGGCTCAAGCTACTAAGTGAAAGCACACTTAGTAGACTGGCAAAACACATAGCAAGAATTAAGATGGTTGTTACTAAGGCAATGCCACTATGTGCTTTGGGAGTAACGCTAGGTGGTGAACTCATAAAGCCCAGCCCTGTGTACTAATATGTGCAGTAATTGGATAAAAGATGATGTAATACATAAGCATAATTGTATAGTTTAGAATGTAACGATAGTTTTGATGATGTAATTCAGTGCTAGCTTTCAGTGTTTGTTTCCAGTGTTGGCTGTGAAATTACTGCTTTTGCAATAACAATTTATAAAAATACAAAAATGCGTATCACAACAAGCTGACTTTAAAACTTGTTGCACTTGCTAGTTTGGTTTTGTCTAAGACTGTCAGATACAAAGGCTGTCAGATACAAAGGCTGTCAGATACAAAGGCTGTGAGATGTAAAAGTTGTGAGATGTAAAGGCTGTGAGGTATAAAAGCTTTGAGATGTAAAAGTTGTGAGATAAAAAAGCTGTGAGATGTAAAGACTGTGAGATATAAAAGCTGTGAGGTATAAAACTGGAGCTTCAATTAAATTAAGGTTGAAGCAACTGATGGTCTACCAGTTAAGAGTTGGTAAGAATAGGAACAGAACGAAGTAGTTTTTCAACAGACCAAATATGGTCAGTAAGACCAGCTTTCATGGCAGGAGATTGAGGTTG
>CALGZD010000047.1 GCA_937934635.1 uncultured Deinococcales bacterium | reverse complement strand
ATGCCAAGGCTGATTGCAATCAGAATCAGCGGCCAATAAGACAATATGCTAAAAATGCCTCCACGTCCTAGCCCTAAAAAAAGCAGAACAATACCTGCAATAAGCAAAGCAGATGAGGGGATAATCATTGAGTTTCTTGTTTCTTGTGCCACAGAGCTAACCTTCTTTCTCAAAATTTCTATATTCAGTAGGTGATTACAAACAATATAACGCATTATCCATAAGTTATATTCATACTTAAGGTACAGAAACATATATTAGTGTTTGAAATACAACTTTGTGTAATTTTTCTAATCCCTTACAATCTTCACTTTAATCATCTAACTGAGTAGGTTTTTTGCAGAGCTTTAGTTCCACTTTTCCTTTTGCAGCCCATTTATAGCGAAGTATACAAGCAAATAACTAACCAAGCATATCCCATTGCTGTAAACCATTCGCAAAAATCTGTGGGCACAGCACCACGCTACGAAAAGGCATTTCCTCTTAAACAAGGAAATGCCTTTTTTCATGAACAAACTATACAGTAGAAATCTTTTGAGCAATTCCCATCCAAAGGCGAAATCCTCCCAAATGGGTGTGATGCCTACCTATTGAGCGTTCTCAGCTCGCTGTTGTGCTTCCTCTAAAGCTCTGCTAGCATCCCAATTACCTTTAAGTGCTTTTTCTAAACCCTCTTCAAGAAAGCTTTGCCAAATTGCATAATTGCCTATAAGCGGACGCTTTTGTCCAACAGCTATTTGATCAACAATAATTTGTCTATCTGGACTTTCTACAAGCCAAGGTTCTAATAATTCTGTAGTTGCTTGGCGTGTAGGTAGATAAAAAGTTTCTTTTACCCAATTAGCATTCACTTCTGGTGTCATCATATATTCCCAGAAAGCAAGTGCGCCTTGTTTTTGTGCTTCGCTAGCCCCATCTATAACAACAAGCTGGGATTCCATCAGCGGAAGTGTTCCACTTTCAGAAAGCGGTATTGCACCAATGCCAAGTTCAAAAGGAATATCAAAGTCTTCTTTTCTATCGAAAAAAGAACTACTGGCTATACCCATCATGCCTTTAGTTCTAGCAAAGTCAATAAGTGCAACTTCAACTTCACCAAAATTACGATTAGTACTATGGCGATTTTTTGACATGCGCTTGAGCATTTCAAGCGACTCAATTGCAACAGGGTTTGTAAAATCAGGCTTACCATCAGCAGTTACGATTTGACCACCTCTGGCATTGACTAAAGTTTCGAAGATAAAGGAAGCAGTGATATTGATAAAGCCACGTGTTTTACGTGTGCTCATTTTCCCTGCGACATCTTCAAAGTCATCCCATGTTAGTGGTGCAATTACACCCCGTTGTTCAAAAGCAGTTGCATTAAAAATAAGAATCGGTATAGACATACTGTAAGGCAAGCCATAGCGAGCACCGTCTAAATCACCATAGCCCCACAGTTGCGGGTAAACATCTTCGATAACATCTTCTGAGATTTCACCTAGAAATGGGCTTAGGTCTGCTAGTGCGCCTTCATTTGCCAAGTAGCCAAAAACGGTCACTTCAGCATCATAGAGAACGGGCTGAGAATTACTCCCCAACGCAGCTATGAGCTTTGTGCTCGAGTCTTCGTATGCCCCTGCAAAAGTCGCTACGATTTCGTAGTCATTTTGTGAGGCATTAAAATCAGCAACAATTTGTTCTAAAGGTTCACCAGCTCGAGCCAGCGAGTACCAGTAATCTATACGTGTCTTTGCAAACGCAGTTGCACATATTGCTATAAATATCAACGCTAAAAGTATTTTCTTAAAAAAAACAAATTTTAGACGCAGCATGTAATTCCCATCCTTCATACTCCACCTTAGCTTAAGGGCGTGTTCATAGACGTAAACACCACAACTAAAAACACGTCTAAAAAACAGAACCTTAAATAACTATATAACCTAAAGATTAAAATTCTTATACCGAGTCCGACGATGTCGTTAATGACGATGTCGTTAATAAAGTGACCAGCTTGAATCGTCAGGTGCGTTAGTTTATTCCGCAACACGATTCAATTCCTTGATTTTTTAACACTTCCACTTAATTCACTAATTAAGCAGAATTGGTATTAAAAGCAAGAATACAAACATGTAAAACGTAAAGCATATATTAGCTACCTTGAAGGTAGCCATTACAGGCTTCTTACAGTTTAAAGAGGGTTTCTTAGAAAGTGGTAAGTGTGTCGATAGGAAATGTTACTAATTCTTTAAAAATCGTTATTTTATCGAAGGTTTTTGTTTTGTATATTAACCGCTATACGCCTTAACCTATTAGCTAATATCATCCCAACTAACATCACCCCATAGGGTGTCGGTGGTTAGCAGAATAGCGTCCAGTTACATAGTGTTCTAACTGTCTTTCAATATCTGTAAGTAAACTACTCGCTCCATAGCGAAATAGGGTGGGCTCGAGCCATTCCCGACCTAGTTCCTCTTTCATCAGCACTAACCAATTGATTGCGTCCTTGGCTGTACGAATACCCCCAGCAGGTTTAAAGCCAACCTTGTAATCAGTCACTTCAAGATACTGGCGAATAGCACGTACCATCACCAAGCTCACTGGCAATGTTGCATTCACAGGTTCTTTACCAGTTGATGTTTTGATAAAATCTGAACCAGCCATCATAGCCACAAGGGAAGCCTTATAGACATTCGTCAAAGTAGCCAGCTCTCCCGTTGCCAAAATAGCTTTCATATGTGCTGGACCACAAGCTTGGCGAAAGGCTTTTAGTTCGTCGTACAGTTCTTGCCACTTACCTTGCAATACATGCCTACGTGAAATCACTATGTCGATTTCTTCAGCGCCAGCAGCTACCGACGCCTCAATTTCCGCAATACGTAGTTCTAAGGGGCTCAAACCAGCAGGAAAACCCGTAGAAACAGCAGCTACTGGAATAGTACTGCCTTTCAGGTGCCGTACTGCATGTTCAATCATATCGTGGTACACACAAACCGCACCCACAGTAATGCCACTATCCTGCATATCAAGCGCAGCTAAAATATCTTCACGAACAGGCTGTTTTGCCTTAGCACATAAGCGAGCAACATTTCCTTCAGTATCATCGCCAGAGAGGGTTGTTAAATCGATACACGTTACCGCTTTGAGCAACAAAGCTGCTTGATATTCTTTTTTAACACTGCGTCTTGTTGGCAACGTAGCGCTGCGTCTTTCAACAGCACTTCGGTTGATGTTCAAATCCAACGTTAGCTTTAGATAGGCTTCATCAAAAGGAATACCTTCATTTCTTGGAAAATCATGATGCGTACTTGATGACGCTGTTACTTTGGAAGATGCCGTTTTAGAAGATGCTGTTTTCTTCTTGGCTTGAGTTGTTTTTCTTTGCTTCGTTTGAGTGACCCCTGTATCATTCATTATATAAACAGTGTAGCGTTTTTAGTCAGATATAACAATTAAATCACTTGCGAATCATTTGGAGTCACGTTGAAAAACCCTTATTTAGACATACACCCAGAAGTTGCATCAGCACTTTCAGAAAAAAAACCTGTCGTCGCTTTAGAATCTACAATCATTTCACATGGTATGCCATACCCACAAAATGTTGAAACAGCTCTAAGAGTTGAGCAAGTTGTTCGAGACAATGGTGCTGTACCAGCTACGATTGCAATTGTAGCTGGACGACTCAAGGTTGGTCTATCCAAAAATGACATTGACTATATAGCAAAAGAAGGACACAAAGTCACCAAAGTAAGCCGTCGAGATTTTGCTTTTATGGTGGCGCAAAAGCTCAATGGGGCAACAACAGTCGCTTCAACCATGATGATTGCAAACATGGCAGGAATCAAAGTGTTCGCAACTGGCGGAATTGGTGGTGTGCATAGGGGCGCTTCGCAAAGCTTTGATATATCAGCAGATTTGCAAGAACTTGCCAAAACAAATGTCAACGTGGTCTGTGCAGGTATCAAAAGTATTTTGGATTTGGGCTTAACGCTTGAATATCTTGAAACACATGGTGTGCCTGTTATTGGTTATCAAACAAAAACACTACCAGCTTTTTACAGCACTACAAGTGATTTTGAGGTTGACTACAACTTAGAGAGTCCCGAAGCTATTGCTAAAGTTATACAAGTTCGCACCGATTTAGGGATTCAAGGTGGCATGGTCATCGCTAATCCTATTGAAAATGCATACTCTATGCCAGCAGATGTGATTAACAAAGCAATAGAACAAGCTTTGGAGGAAATGAATGCAGCAGGTGTTAAAGGTAAAGATTCTACACCTTTTTTACTTGCGAAAGTTGCGGAGCTAACGGGTGGAGATAGCTTAGCTTCAAATATAGAGTTGGTATTGGGAAATGCAAAACTTGCAAGTGACATAGCTAAACATATTCAGCAATAAACGGACCTTGCAACAAGCTGATAGGATATCAATAAAGAATTCTTGTCTGGCAAGCCATACGTCGAAGATTTTATTTTCGAGGCAAGCCTCGGTGTATTCCTAATCCCTGTTCATTAATAAAAAGACCTTGCTGAAAAACAAGGTCTTTTATAAGAAGTTAAATTCTAGCTATTATCGTCTACCAACAAGCTCCATTGATGCCACTTCAGAGACAACAACTGTTTGCATGGTTGGACTATCAGCAACAGGCATACTTGCATCAATTGCTACACCACCACTCATACTAATGTTTCCTTCTGCTAAGACGCTGCCGTAGATATCAGTATGACCTTTCTTAGTAAACGCACCTCTAGTTTGGAAAATACCGTAAGTAGAAGATCTACCGTTTAAGCTAATGTCTCCCAGAGATACAACATTCATACCGATAGCATCATGACCATCGCTTTGTGCAACTACAGTTCTACCTTGAAAATCCACATCATCATCAGCGAGTAAGCTTGTCATACCTTTGACTGATGGAGACTTAGAAATATCTAAGTCGTCTGAAGCAAAGATTACTGACTGATCTATATTGCCACCGTTAATGCTGATGTCACCATCTAGAGCAATGATGCTACTTCCTGAAATATCACCTTTAATTTCCAAATCGCCATTCTTAACGATGATATGTGCATTATTTAGAACAGAAGGAATATCTATTTCGTCAGTAACACATACTATCTGATTGCTTGCTACAGAAACAGATTTAGATTTAGTAGCAAATTGAGGACAAATATGGGTTATAAGTGGTTGTAAGTTAACTGGATTATCAACTTGACCGTATGCAGAATCGTGGTTAGCTACACCATCTCTGTTTGTATCTGCAATCTCTACTAAAGAAAAGTGCTCTTCTCCTTCAACATCATAATCACTAGGTAAATATCTTAAATCTTTAAGTGTTGCTGCTGACACAAGACCTTGATTATATAGCCCGAGTACTAGAGAAGCTCTTGGGTTGATTACAGGAGGAGGAGGATCTTTAGCCTCACCTAAAGCGTTCCATGGATCAAAAGGATCCTCAACCAGATTTGCTGGCTGACTACTTTTACAGATATCTAAACTATGGTGTGTTTTACAAGAATATGAACCTTGGTCAAATGCTGCTGTGAAATAGCTTGCTGGATTTTCCGCACCTGCGAAATTAGTACAAATACCTGCTTCATCTCTTGCGGTACAAGTATCTACACCACCCATTTTTCCAGACAGGCTATAGCCCTCATTACCATGAACACCTGCAGAGAGTAGTTGTGTTGATCCACCACCATTGATGGTTACTTTACCTTTAGATACCAGCCCTTTTGTATAAAAAGGTGATGCAACAACTTCATGTGCTACTGCAGCTATAGGCTTTGCTAACATTTCAGCGTCATAAGATGCTTTATCGCTGCTCTTACCAACTACTGCAAGATATACATTGCTTTCATCTCCACGATAAGAATCTGGATTTAAGTAATAATCAAATGCTGTATCTGTAGCACTGACTGCAAGAGGAACAATGCTATCCGCATATTGAGAATTAGGAATTTCTCCGCTTGATACCCAAGTATCTGTAAGCATGATGTTTGCAACTTCAATACCAGCTTCAGCATTGTATTTTGCAATTGCGTGATTACGAATGTTCTCTGCGACCTTTAAGTTATTTTGTGTTAGGAAGAGTGTACCGAAAGATAATGTTGCTGCAACTGCCAATACAATTAGCATGACTGTTAATGCAATTCCCTGCTCTTTACTATTGTGCTTTATGCCCCTAGAAACCTGTGGATTCATACCTATAGTTTTCATGACTGCCCCCAATGAGTCTTAGAAAAATTGACCTTTTAGGATCTCAAACCCTACTAACTTGCTTTAAGACCGTGGTCATATCATTACTGTAGTATTAGTGATACGTATA
>CALGZD010000046.1 GCA_937934635.1 uncultured Deinococcales bacterium | reverse complement strand
TTATCGTTCTTATCACCTTGTGTATTACCGATTTTGCCAGGATTTTTAGCCTATTTAACAGGTATGAATTCGCAAGAGTTGCTTAATCCTGATTCTGTAGCTTTAGCCTCATAACGTTTTTTAGTTAATAATGTAAAGCCCAAGCAGCTAATAATGCTTGGGTTTTTTTACGTTTTGCTTCATTTGAATCATTTTTGTGCCTGTGACTCATTTGTGCTAGTCAGGTTTGATATAACGTGTTATTAATGCATGTAGACAACTTTAGCTTATAATAAACTAAGGTTGATGCCGAGTCGTTTTGATAATTGTTTTTTTTCTTCTAAGTACCAAGGCGCAAATAAGTTCATCGATTCTGACCGCTAAAATACTGGAGATATACCGTTCTGTAGGGGATTAGTATCTAATCAAATAATGTAACTTAATTTTGTGCTCGTACTTAAACATAATTACGTTGTACCCATAGGAAAGATTGGAGGGTTAACGTGTCGATAAATTTATATGTAATACGCCATGCTAAAGCAGCGGACCGTGGTGAGGATTATCCTGACGATAGTTTGCGTCCTTTGGTGAAAAAGGGGCATAAGCAATCAAAGATGCTCAGTAGGGCTTTGGCTGTGATGAATGTTAGCTTAGATAAGGTGTGCTCGAGCCCCTACACACGTGCTACAGAAACTGCTGAAGCACTTAAAGGTCGTCTTAAAAAAGGCAAAAAAGTTAATGAACTTGCTAGTTTGGCAAGTCTTGATTACCACCAGTTACTTAAGGATTTGCAAGAGTTAGGGCTCGAGCCTGACAGCCATGTTGCCATCGTTGGACACGAGCCCTATTTAAGCGAATTTTGCTCTTTTATGCTTTCAGGTAGTACAGATGAAGTTGCCTTTAGCTTTAGGAAAGCTGCCATGGTGCATCTGTATGGAACCTTAAAAGAGGGCACTATGGTACTAAATAGCATGTTGCAACCTAAGATTGCTGCTGCTATTGTGCAGGAAGCCTATTCAGAAGATTGAGAATAATTTAGACAGGTTTTCTAAGCAGAGTAAGGTCCTTTAAGCCCAAGTGCTTCCATTTTAGAAGCGTAGCTGTTAGATGCAAGAATAAGCTCAGCAGCGTATTTTTCAACAAGCTCTGCTTTTCTATCCGTATCGTTTACAGAATCTAAGGCAGCCCAAATGCTACTGGCTTTTTCTGTCAACAGACGCAATTCATTCACAAGTTCTTCTTGCTCTAAAACGCCTTCTAAACACTGCTTGGTGACTTTGCCCACACCATCGACCGTACATGCACCAGCGTCGCTGTAGCCTTCTGGAAGGTCGCCTTTTAGGTTCATGACTTCTTTTGAGCGTATTGCTCGCATAATTTGATCAACGGCTTGTTTTGCACCTTCGACGCGGCTAATATGCTCAGTGTCTGCGGCGGCATGGGGGAGGAGCTCGAGCCTATCTCCAAATTCCTCAATCAGCGCCAGATAGGGTTGCATTGGTCCAGAAAGTTCACCAGAGTCATTCTTGAAAATATCTGCATCAATGCTTGCATAACGCACTTTGCCACTTTTTAAAGCTTGACCGAGTGCAGTAGCATCCACAAGTTCACCACGGTCGTAGTTGATGACAACAGCATCATCATTCAATACATTTAGAATGTCTCCATTGATAAGTTCCTGATTTGCATAGCGTCCAGTTGTGCTGTCTAAATTGCCAAGTCCTAAGTGCGGGCTGATGACATCTGCTCCGTTTGCAGCTTCTTTTACGCTTGTAGCGTAACTAAAGCCTTCAGATTCAATCCAAGCTTGGTGTGTTTCTCGTGCATAAATCTTGACCTTCATACCAAAAGCTTGTGCTAACTTAGCAACTTCACGTCCAATATTACCTGTACCAAGCACAGCTATAGTCTTAGCTTCAAGTTTTTCAGTAGGGTATTCACGTAAGTTCTTACCTGTATCAAAATCTCCTGCAATTACACGTTTGTGCAGGGCATCTACTGGTAAATCTGGCATGACTTTAAGTAGTGCTTTCATGACCATATGTGCTGTAGCACGACTGTTGAAGCTAGGTGTATTCATAAGCGGGGCAACACCACCTTCACCGTTACCACCACCCCAAGAGGCACTTTTCATATTGCCTGTTCCAGCACCGATACGCACGCCACCTTCTTTAAATTGTGACGCCTCAGGTAAGAAGGTTGCTGCTGCAATTACTGCATCGTACTGACCTTTATTAGTTATGGGTAATAATTCAGCTTCAGTGCTTAGGTGTGGTGCATAGGCAAAATGGATTTTGCCAGCGTCTAGAGTTGCACCTTCCGCAATAAGGTCATCGTGGAATATTCCGCCTTGCGCTTCAACATAGGCTTTTACTTCGTTGTAGTCTTGTGAACCGTCTGCATTGAAGCGTAGACCAACTGCATCTGCAATGAGTACTTTATAGGTTGCTTCTGAGTCAGATGCGTCATCACTACTAGAATCTGCGCTAGTTTCAATTTGTACACCTTGCTCTGCTAGTGCTTCTTCCAAAACAACAATCTTGGCACGGTGATAAGCATATTCAAGGTTATCTAGTAAGGCAATGATGTCTGACTTAGGTCTAGCGCCACCAATCCAAGCACGGAAGTCACCAGGTGTGCCTGGGAAGGCGTTGATGTATCTAGCAATATCTATGCCATCTTCATGCTCACCATTCGGGTGGCTTAAGCCATCATAAGAAAGGAACTGTTTTGCTTTCGCAATGATGGTTGCGTGCATGGTGTCATCGTTGATGTCTGGGTCATTCACTTTGAGAAGTGTTACCGCAGCGCCTCTGTTCTCACTATAGCGTTCACCACTTTCTACACCAAGTTCAAAGAGAGGATGTTCTGCAACCCAGTCACTCACAGCGATTCGGTTACGTGCCGAAGCGGCATTCATATCTGTAACAGAGCCAACTTTTTCTTCCATTTTTATAAGCGCAAAGCTAGTTTCTGCAAAAGCTAGCGTACTAAAGGTATTGATGATGCCACCCATCATGCTATCGTTTTCTGGATTATAAAATGGACCTTGCTCAGTTGACTTGCCACTACTGAGTGGCAGTTTGGCATCTGTTGGGATGGCTAGTTTCATTTGGCGAGGAATTGCCCAGCCTGTGTCTTTCATATTTTCATCTATGAGTTCGAGTGCAGCAGGGGTGAATGATGCAACGAAGTAGCCAGCAACGCCACCGATTGCTTTTTGTAATGGCATGAAGATGCAGCAGTTTTCGGTCATACCTTTAACAGATGCTTCTGACCAAGGCATAGCGCCAAGCATAGATGTTCCATCAATAAGGGCATGGCGGTTTTGAGGGTCTCCAGCAAGCCATTTTAGAAGTTCTTGTACATTTGCTTCGTCGTAGGTGGTTGCACCAGTTGTTTCGTGACCTACACCTATGAAGAGTTCAATGCCCATAGCCTCAAGCTCGCTAGCGGAGGGGATGCGCCCTTCATCATCACTGAAGTGGATGCGGTTAGTGTCACCTTTTTCAGCGTAGTCTTGAAGTTCTAGAAGT
>CALGZD010000045.1 GCA_937934635.1 uncultured Deinococcales bacterium | reverse complement strand
AGATGCTCTTTTTTTGTACCCTTGCTACTAAACACACTGGGTTTAGGTTCTGATGCGCTAACGTTTATCTGCTTAACTAAATGAAAGACGTTTTTGTATTTCTTAGGAGCAAATAAATGGTTACATTAGAAAAGCCAATTCAGAATTATGACCATGATGAAGATACTTTGCAGCTATTACGTGAGACGGTTCGGCGCTTTGCTGTGGAGGAGCTCGAGCCCCGAGCAGAATCCTTCGACGAAGCTGGTAGAATCCCCGATGACATCTGGCTAAAACTAGGTGAACTAGGTCTATTAGGAATCACCATAGAAGAAGACTACGGTGGTTCAAACATGGGCTATATGGCACATGCTATAGCCATGGAAGAAATCAGCCGAGCTAGTGGTTCACTAGGTTTAAGCTACGTTGCACATTCTAATCTGTGTGTAAACCAACTGAGTCTAAATGGTTCAGAAGCACAAAAGAAAAAATACCTACCTAAACTTATTTCAGGTGAATACGTGGGAGCACTCGCTATGAGCGAACCAGGTGCTGGTTCGGATGTTGTGGGTATGCGAATGACTGCTATTAAGCAGGGCGATACCTATGTGCTCAACGGTTCAAAAATGTGGATTACTAATGGTCCAGATGCTGATGTCGTCATTGTCTACGCAAAAACAACACCTGATGCAGGTTCTAAAGGTATTACGACCTTTATTGTTGAAAAAGGAACTGCTGGTTTTAGTAGTGCTCAAAAATTAGACAAACTTGGTATGCGTGGATCAGCAACTGGTGAGTTGGTATTCGATAATTGTGTTATTCCAGCAGAGAATATGATTGGTGAAGTTGACCGTGGTGTTCGTGTACTCATGAGCGGTTTAGACTATGAGCGTGTGATTTTATCGGCTGGTTCACTTGGTATCATGCAAGCTTGTATGGATATTGTAATTCCTTATGTTCATGAACGTGAGCAATTTGGTAAGCCAATTGGAACATTCCAGATTATGCAAGCCAAAGTTGCTGATATGTTTACTCGCTTGAGTGCTGCAAGAGCCTACCTATACTCAGTAGCAAAAGCTTGTGATACAAAAACGGTGACTCGAAAAGATGCAGCAGCAGCGTTTTTGTTTGCTTCGGAAAGTGGTGTGACTTCAGCACTAGATGCTATTCAATGTCTTGGTGGTAATGGCTATATCAATGAGTATCCAACAGGGCGGTTGCTGCGAGATGCTAAGCTTTATGACATTGGTGGAGGCACGACAGAGATACGCCGCATGTTGATTGGGCGAGAGCTGTTTGAAGAAAATCTTTAAAGAGAATCTGTAAGCTTATGACTAAAGTAAAGATTGTTGAAGTTGGACCAAGAGATGGTTTGCAAAACGAGGCTAAACATCTAAGTGTTGATGATAAAGTAGCGTTGATACAAGGCTTAGCTGAAGCAGGTTTACAAGATATTGAAGTCGGTAGTTTGGTTTCACCCAAGTGGGTACCTCAGATGGCAAATAGTGATGAGGTATATCAGAAAGCTGTGGCTTTGGGCTTGGATGCTGAAAAGTTACATATGCTTGTGCCAAATGCTAGGGGGTTGGCTCGAGCCCAAACGATAGACGTCAAAACAATTGCTGTATTCGTTGCAGCAAGCGATAGTTTCTCAGAAAAAAACATTAACTGCACGGTTCAAGAAAGCATTGAAGGTATTCGTCCTGTTGTTATAGAGGCGCTTGAGGCGGGAATACGTGTAAGAGGCTATGTATCGTGTGTTATTGGTTGCCCATACGAAGGATGGGTTGATTCTGCTAAGGTCGTGCCAGTTGTAGAAGCACTATTTGATATGGGATGTTATGAGCTATCGCTTGGAGATACGATTGGTGTCGCAACAGTTCAGCGAATGGGTAACTTGCTTGATGATATTACTGCATCAGTATCTAGTGATAGATTGGCTTTACATTTGCATGACACCTATGGACAAGCTTTGCTAAATGTATTGCTTGGACTTGAAAAAGGTGTTCGGGTATTTGATAGTTCGGTTGCAGGTTTGGGTGGCTGTCCCTACGCAGAAGGTGCGACAGGTAATGTAGCAACTGAAGATTTGCTGTATATGTTGCAAGGTTATGGTTGTGAACTTGATGGTGCGATTGATACAGATAAATTGATTGAAGTAGGAGAGGGCATCAGAAAAGTGGTTGCTAGTGATGGCTCAAAAGTTGCTAAAGCTACCTTGAGGAGTAAAACACGGTTTTTTCCGAAATCAATTTAAAGTCTTATTTGGTTGTTGAAGAACTACTACAAGAAGAACTAGTTAAGAAGAACTAGTTAAGAAAGAACTAGTGAAGAACCGCGCTGAATGAAATCACCCTCAATAAAACGAATATCTGGTCCATCTAGCGTGTCAAAAGGACGCTCTTCCAAAATGTTTAAGGTTTCTGCCATCATTTTTTCCAGAGGTTGCTGGACAGTACTAAGGTCATAGGCTTTAAAGCTAGCTGTGGGAATATCGTCAAAGCCTACTACCGAAACATCTTCTGGAACTTTTTTTCCTAGTTCAAGTTTTAAGGTGTCTAGTGCGCCAAGTGCGATGGTGTCGTTTGCACAAAAGATGGCATCGGGAGAGCTTTGGGGTGGGCTCGAGCTGTATATCATCCTCACTGCTTCACAGCCCCATTCATAACTATACTCACGTTCGATGCTAAAGCTGAGATCTATGCCTGCTTTACCAAGTTTGTCGATAAAACCATCACGTCTATCCTGATTTGTGGACGTATTGGGCTTACCTCCTATATAAGCAAAACGTTTATGCCCAGCAGCAAGCAAGCTGTCTGCAATATCTTGCCCACCTTTAAAGTTATTGCAGGAAACAGCGACAAAATTAGCGCTACTAGATTTTTGGTAACGGTTGAAAAGAATGACAGGGATGCCGATAGCAGAAAATTGTTCAATGATGGTTGAGGTTAAGGTGATAGATAGCATGATGACTGCCTGTACTCGGTATTGCTTGGCAAGTAACAAGCTTTCTTGTGCATTGCTTTCATCTTCAATTTTCAGAAAAAGCGCTTGCTTTCCATGTTGTTGTAAGCTCTCAGCCAATTGATGCAAGACAGCATCATAAAAAGGATTAGTTTGTCGATAGGTTAGTACAGCTACTAAGTCGCCATGTTGTTTTACAAGGCTTCTTGCTAAGGCATTGGGTGAATAACCTAGTTCACTAGCCACTTGTAAGATGTGATCTCTGGTTTTAGCTGAGATTTTCCCCTTAGGTGTAAAAGCTCTTGAGACCGCTGATTGTGAAACACCTGCGGCTTTGGCAACATCAACAGAACTTATATGCTTTTTCTCACCCATAGACTGTTCAGTTTAACATCATTTTGAAGGTGAAATTGCTTTGATGACGTTTGCGCTGTTGCATAGGTATTCATCGTCTGATATAACTTAGACTAATCATAAATTTAAATTACCCATATCTAAGTAGGAATAGGAGTCCAAACTAATGTCTGATATTGATCCTAGAGAGCAAAAACCAGCCTTTTCTTCTGAAACATCTACAGGAGAAGGCATTATGGAAAATATGGTGAGTCGTTTTGGCGAGTTACGTGAGCGACCCGTAAGCCTTATGTTTATTGATTCAATCCTAAAGGGTCATGAACGACTAAACTATGCAGTCATTGGTGATACTGCGAGTGAAAATCCAAGCTTTTCACCATCAATTACAGCCCCTCACGGTTTTCAAGTGGGTATGTTCACCTGTACCGCAGGCAATGGTCCTGCCTATCACAGACATGATTACATAGAAGCGTTTATGCCTCTGACTGACCATAAATGGCGTTTTTACTATGGACCAGATGCGGAAACTGTAGAAGGTGAAATCTTTTTAGAAAAGTGGGATTTGATCTCTTTTCCGCCAAATGTCTGGCGTGGCTTTGAAGTTGCTGAAGGTCAAGAAGGTGAAGCCTTAGCTATTGGTATTCTTGAGGAACATAAGGTATTTACAGGTAAAGATCCATATTGGTCACCGTATGTTACTAAAGCAGCAGAGAAAGCAGGCTTTCATGCAGATGAAACAGGGAAAATGATGAAACCTGATAATTATGCTGAGCTTGAGAAAGATATGCTAGATAAACTTGGTGCAAAGGATGGAGTTGAGTTGAAATGAGTCGAATAAAGACTACCCATGTTGGCAGTATGCCACGTTCACAAGACGTTGTAGATATGCTCTTTGCCCAGGATAAAGGTGAACTCGATACCCTAGATGCTTTTGATGCTGTTATGACAGCTGCAGTCAAAGACATTGTGCAAAAACAAGTTGATGCAGGTGTTGATGTAGTTAGCGATGGTGAGATGAGCAAAATTAGCTACGCTACCTATATTCGCCACAGACTGACTGGTTTTGAAATTGGTGAAGCACCAAGAGCTACACCAAAAGATTTAGATGAATTTCCAGAGTTCAGAGACAAACTTGCTGCCCAAGGCGGTACACCAAAATATAACCGTCCGATTTGCCGAGGCGAAATAAAAGTTAAAGATTTAAGTGGCTTAGAAAAAGATTTGGTCAATCTGAAAGCTGCAATGGATGTTTCAGGAGCAGGAGCAGCTTTTATGAATGCAGCGTCACCAGGTGTGGTTGCTGTGTTTCAGCCAAATGAATACTACGACAGCCATGAAAGCTATCTTCAAGCGCTAGCAGAAGCAATGAAAACAGAGTACGAGATGATTAATGAGGCGGGCATTCAGCTACAGATTGATTGCCCTGATTTAGCCATGGGTAGACACATTAAATTTCGTGATGTAGATGACGCTACCTTTGTAAAGAATGCTGAAATGCAAGTGGAAGCATTAAATTATGCCTTAGAGAATGTACCTGCTGAAAACTTGCGGATGCATGTTTGCTGGGGCAACTACGAAGGTCCACATACGCATGATATTCCTTTTGAAAAAATCTTTGATGTGGTTATGAAAGCTAAACCGCAAGCTGTTTTATTTGAAGCAGCAAATGCTCGACATGCACATGAGTGGAAAGTTTGGGCTGAACATAAGGACCAAATACCAGAAAATAAAGTCTTAGTACCTGGTGTTGTCGATACGACTGCTAATTTTGTTGAGCACCCTGAACTTGTTGCTCAGCGACTTGAACGATTTACAAATATCGTAGGTGTAGATAGGGTGATGGCTGGTTCGGATTGTGGCTTTGGTACCTTTGCTGGCTTTGGTGCGATTCATCCAAGCATCTGTTGGGCGAAGTTGGGTGCAATGGCTGAAGGTGCGGAGATTGCATCTGCTAGGGCTTAATTAGCTCATTTAGCTTTGATTATTTCAAGTACTGTATAAAAGTAATGCTAGAGAAAAATGTCGTCTTTCTAACGGGAACGCTGTGTACTGAGGAGTGTTTTCGAGTTCAGAAGAATCATCTAAGTGATTTTGCAAATATCACGATTGATACTTTGAATAGAGGAAATTCAGTTGAGGAACTTGCAACTTTGATTTTAGATGGCTTACCTCAGCACTTTTCTTTAGTAGGTTTTTCTATGGGTGGTGTAATTGCATTTGAAATGCAACGGCAAGCTCCCGAGCGTGTTCAATCAATGGTACTGATGAATGTAAATCCTGCGGCGACATCAAATAAGCAGTTGCAAACTTGGGATAGTTGGACGAGCAAACTTGATAAGGGTGGTTTCCCAGAAATCATCCATGATTTTAAGGATAGTATTGTTCAGGACGCATGTCGTAGAACTATCTGGGATATGGCTCAGCAACAAGGTACAGATTGTTTACAAAGGCAATTGCAAATTTTAAAGACAAGAAAAGATAGTCAACCAACGCTATCGGATATTTCATGTCCAACTTTATTACTTTGTGGTCGTGAAGATAGACTGACACCTGTTTCAGTTCATTATGAAATGCACCAGAAGATTGTGGATTCAAGTTTTGTTTCCTTGGCAAATTGTGGACACTACAGTCCACTTGAACAACCTGTAAAAGTGAGTAATTTACTGAAAGACTTTTTTCTAGATAATACTTAATTCCAACTAACTAAGGTTAGATAAGGAGAATCAAAAATGGCAACCTATATCAAAAGAGGTATCGATGTTGATACCAAACAAAATATTGACGCTGGTGTTCGTAAAACTGTAGAAGATATTATCAATGATGTAAGCACAAGAGGCGAAGCTGCTGTTAGAGAGCTATCTGAAAAGTTTGATAACTATAGTCCTGATAGTTTTCGTTTAAGCCAAGCCCAAATTGATGAACTTGTAGCTCAAGTTCCAGATGATGAAATCGCTGCGATTCAATTTACACTTGATCAAGTCACAACCTTTGCTAAACATCAACGTGCAGCACTTCAAGATGTTGAAGTTGAAACAATGCCTGGCGTTATTTTAGGACACAAAAATATTCCCATCAATAATGTTGGTGCTTATATCCCAGGTGGACGTTACCCGATGCTTGCATCAGGCATTATGAGTATTGCAACAGCAAAAGTTGCAGGTGTACAACGTGTGGTGGCATGTACCCCTCCAAAAGATGGCTTGCCTTACCCCGCAACGGTTGCCACAATGGCAATGGCTGGTGCAGATGAAATCTATGTACTTGGTGGTGTCCAAGCAATGGTGTCGATGGCACTTGGTACTGAGTTTATGAATCCTGTTGACATGTTAGTTGGTCCCGGTAATGCTTATGTAGCTGAGGCAAAGCGGCAGCTATTTGGAACAGTTGGTATCGACCTTCTTGCTGGACCAACTGAAGTTTTAGTGATAGCAGATGAATCTGCGGATCTAGAAATTATTGCTACAGATTTGCTTGGTCAAGCAGAACATGGTCCAAACTCTCCTGCTGTACTGCTCACGACAAGTGAAGAACTTGCTAATGGCATTCAGGCTGAGATTGATAGGCAGTTAGAGACTCTAGCTACTGCTGAAGTTGCTGGTGAAGCGTGGAAGACCTATGGTCAAATTATCTTAGCGAAAGATGATGCTGAAATGGTTAAAGTCGCCGATGACATTGCTTCTGAACATGTTGAGATACTCACCAAAGACCCAGATTATTTTTTAGAGAATATGACCAACTACGGTTCACTGTTTTTGGGTCAAGAAACCAATGTGGCCTATGGTGATAAAGCTATTGGTACAAACCATATTTTGCCTACGAATAAAGCTGCACGATATACAGGTGGTTTGTGGGTCGGTAAATATATCAAAACAGTGACCTACCAAAAGGCTACAAAGTCTGCAAGCGTTCTTGTGGGACAAAACTGTGCTAAGATTTGTGAAATGGAAGGCTTTGCTGGTCATCGTGAGCAAGCACTATTGCGTATTAGGCGTTATGGAGATTAAAAGTAGTCGCTTATAGATTAGTATCTATAAAATATTGGTATATGAATCGAGATGTTGATGAGTCAAACTAGTCCGAAGGTTGCATTAATTACTGGGGCTACAGGTGGAATTGGTTCAGCAATTTGTAAGCGATTTGCTGAGTCGGGCTATCAAGTAGTTGTTACTTACCGAAGCAGTCAGGAGGCTGCTGATGATTTGCTGCGTAGTCTTGAGGGTATTGGGCATAGTGCATTAAGAGTAGAGGTGGATGATAGCTCGAGCATCCAGCGTATCGTTCAAGCGGTCCACAGCCACTACGGCAAATTAGATGTTCTAGTGAACAATGCAGGCTTTAGCAAGTTTGTCGCCCATGATGATCTTGATGGGCTGGACGATGACTTTTTTGACCAAATTTTTCAAGTGAATGTGCGTGGTGCATTTGCTATGATTCGAGGATTCAAAGAACTCTTGCTAGCCTCTGATGATGCGGTTGTGGTGAATATTTCTTCAATTGCTGCACGTACGGGTAATGGTAGCAATGTTGCTTACTGTGCCTCAAAAGCTGCGATGGATTCTATGACGCGTTCTTTGGCTAGGGCACTTGCTCCAGATATTCGAGTGCTGTCAGTTGCGCCAGGACTTGTCGAAGGACCTTATACTGAAAAGCTAGATCCTGAATGGAATCAAGCTCAGCGAGATGCTACGCCTCTAAAGCGTCTTGCTCAAGCAAAAGACGTAGCAGAAGCAGTCTATGCAATTGCTGAGCATTTGAAATTCTCAACAGGCGATATTATTCCTGTTGATGGTGGTAGACCTTTAACGTAAGTCCAATTTTTTTTAATGCATGAACTTACCCAAAAGCAAAAGCTAATTTACGAAAATATTCGTCACATATATAATGTACTGCCTTTTAATAAACATGTAGGCATCACAGTTTTAGATGTTACCGAGAAGAGTGCACAAATCACTGTCGATATGGCTGATGAATTGGTTGGCAACATGGCACAAGGTATATTGCACGGTGGTGTGACCTCCTCGCTGTTAGATGTTGTTGGTGGTATTGCAGTGACCTCGGCTGTGCTGAATGCTTTTGAAAGCGATGATTTAAACGAGATGCTATTGCGAATTTCGAAACTTGGCACGATTGATATGCGTGTGGACTTTCTAAAGCCTGGATGGGGTGAGCGTTTTATTGCTAGCTCAGAGCTTGTGCGATTGGGCAAACGAGTTGCAGTTACACGTATGGAAGTCCGCAATGAAAAAGACGACCTCATTGCTATTGGCACTGCAAGCTATTCTGTAGTGTGAGTGTATTTTGGGTGCGTCCCGCTCAAGGTTGAAACGTACATGACTATATCTATATAGTTTCCACATCTATATAGTTTTCACCATCGTCTGGGACGCACCTCGGCAGTTTATGAATGAACATAAAAACTGTTCATTACACTTCGTTTGAAAACATGCTATTCAGACTAAAATCATCTTTCAACCTGAAATGGGACGCACCCGTGTATTTTAACTTTGTATATAGTTCGTAGTTTTTGCTAAACTTTTAATTATGATTCGTTCTGTTGCCGAACAATTTGTTGCTGAAATTCAAGAAACTATAGCAGGTCGATTTGGTCTAGACGCAACAAACCTAAAAGCTTTAGATGGTTATGAAAGCTTGGTTTTTGATGCTGGAGAAAGTGTCCTAAAAGTTCACCATGATAGCTATACTTCAAAAGACAGTATTTTGGCTGAGCTGAGTTTTATTAGGCATTTGGCAGATGGTGGTGCATCTGTTGCAGCACCGATTTTGTCAAACAATGACGAACTGGTTGAAGTAGTAGACCTACCAAACAAGTCTGCTTTTTTAGCAAGCTGTTTTGAAAAAGCAAGTGGAGCTGAAGTATCGAAAGAAGATGCTTCGGATGAGCTCTATAAGCAAATGGGACGAACAATGGGGAAGATGCACAACATTAGTAAAAGCTATGTTGCTAAAGAATCTCAGAAGCGAAATGATTGGTTTGTTGATGAGCATGTGGCAGAATGGGAGAAGAATGTACCTGAGGATGATGAGGCTAGGGCCGCCATCAAATCTCTCTACAACACACTTCGCAATCTCCCTACCGACACTAACAGTTACGCTCTAATCCATGCTGATTTCCACAGCGATAACTTTTTTCTAGATAAAGTAAACCATAAAATCACAGTTCTTGATTTCGCAGATTGCCTCTACGGTTGGTTTGCTATGGATATAGCCACCGCCATGTACTACTACCGTAGATTTTTGCCTGAAGGTCATGAGGCTTCTAAAGAAGTGCAAGAGCAGCACGGTAAGAACGTTTACCGTCAATTTATGCTTGGCTATCAAGAAGAAAATCAGCTTGATGCTATGTGGCTAGAGCACATCCCTGATTTTTTAATGTGGCGACAAGTCGATTTATATTTGTACCTACACGCAGTTATGCAAGATACAAAACTTGATGAAGAAGAGTTAGAGGCTGTTCAAGAGTTAAGGCAGAACATCGTAAACGACATCCTGCCTTTGAATTTGTAGCTATACAGAACTTACAACTAAACAAACTGATTTTCTCCCTCCTTTGAAAAAGGAGGGTCGGGGTGGATTTACTCCCTAACCAGCTTGGTTGTAACCATCTGGATTTTGTGATTGCCAACGCCATGAGTCTTCGCACATGTCACGAAGACCAAGCTCTGCTTGCCAACCTAAATCATTTTTTGCTTTTTCTGGGTTTGCATAGCAAGACGCAATATCACCAGAGCGACGCTCTGCTACTTGATAAGGTACATCTTTGCCTGATGCTTCTTCAAAGCTTTTGACCATTTCTAACACGCTGTAGCCTTGACCAGTGCCTAAGTTGTAAACAACGACGCCAGGAGCAGTAGCTAGTTTTTCAATAGCCTTAACATGACCTTTAGCTAAATCAACAACGTGGATATAATCACGCACACCAGTACCGTCTGGCGTTGGATAGTCATCGCCATAAACGCTTAGCTTCTCACGTTTACCAACAGCAACTTGGCTGACATATGGCATAAGGTTATTTGGTGGACCTTGTGGATCTTCACCGATTAAACCACTCTTGTGAGCACCAACTGGGTTGAAATAACGAAGTAGTGCTACATTCCAACTTGGGTCTGAAACGTTTAGGTCTTTGAGTACCCATTCCATCATTAGTTTACTGCGACCATAAGGGTTAGTGACTTCTTCGATTGGTGTATCTGCATCTTCGGTAAGAGGTAGTGACTTTGGCGTGCCATAAACGGTAGCCGATGAGCTAAAGACAAAGTTCTTTAGACCAACTTTTGCCATAGCTTCACACAGATTGAGCGTACCTGTTACGTTATTGTGATAATAACGAATAGGTTGTTCTACGGACTCACCCACTGCTTTAAGAGCAGCAAAGTGAATAACCGCATCAAAAGTATCGCTAGCAAGCACTTTATCTAGCGCAACAGTATCAAGTAAGTCGACTTTGTGAAATGTAAGCTCTTTACCTGTGATTTGCTGAACACGCTTAAGTGATTCTTCGCTGCTGTTTGATAAGTTATCGATGACTGTGACATTATGTCCAGCCTCTAGTAACTCGATACATGTGTGACTACCGATGTAGCCTGCGCCCCCAGTGACTAAAACGTTCATTACATCATCTCCTAATATAAGGTATTACAATTTTCTTTCGTTTTTGAGAGAGTGAAAGTAGCTTGCAATAACATTTGTTGAAGGTTTCCGATTTTGTGTGTATTAGTTCTGTTTCTGTATAAATTGATTAAATCAAGGAATACAAAAGTTGATACACGAAATCTGGTAAACCGTTCATTTGTAAAGTTTGTCTTATTAAGACTTTCAAGAATCTTAAAGAAAGATTCTATCTAACTCTATTTTACAAGAATTGCGATAATGATTTGTTACATAAAATGGGTGCAAATGGGTGTGCCTATTTATAAGGTGTATGAATATCCAGCAAAAGTGCTATGCCCTTAAATTATAAAGGACACATGTTGGAGTTTTCAAAAAGCGAAAAACTTCTGTTTGCTTTGGGTGCGTCCCATTTCAGGTTGAAAGATGGTTTTAGTCTGAATAGC
>CALGZD010000044.1 GCA_937934635.1 uncultured Deinococcales bacterium | reverse complement strand
GCATGACCAACTGACAAGCGACGTTGCAATCTGGACACACTAGCCTGACCTTCATTGACAACCATTTCAGCAGCTTCACGAAGCTTGTCGTCATTCCAGTCAACAAGGCTATTGCTAGCTGCGTTAGCGTCTGGCATAGGGTCAAAGTCGCCACCGTAAGCCTCGACAAACTCATCCTCAAAGAATGGTGTTTGCTGCCTGAGGAAGTTACTAATTGCTACGATGTCATCTTCGTCAACGAATGGTCCTTGTAAACGTTCAGGTTTAACTTGACCTGGTTGATAATAAAGCATGTCGCCTTTACCTGTGAGGCGTTCAGCACCTGTAGCATCCAAAATTGTTCTGGAGTCGTGGCTACTGGCAACAGCAAAGGCCATACGAGCTGGTACGTTTACTTTAATCAGTGAGGTAATGATGTCTACACTTGGTCGCTGTGTTGCTAGTACAAGGTGCATACCTGTTGCCCTTGCCATTTGTGCGAGTCGCATAATTGCACTTTCAACCTCTTTGGGGCTGGTAATCATGAGGTCGGCAAGTTCATCAATGATAATGACGATGAATGGCATTTCGGGCATTTCAAGTTCACGAGCTTTTTGATTGTACTGAACGAGGCTCTTAGCACCGATTTTACTCATCATTTTGTAGCGGCGTTCCATGTGTCCGACTGCACCAAGGAGGACAGCAGCGGCATCGTTTGGATTGGTCACAACATCTCGCAGAAGATGTGGGATGCCATCGTAAGGTGTAAGCTCAACCATTTTTGGGTCAATCATCAAGAAGCGCAGTTCGGTTGGTAGATATTGATAGAGCAAACTGCTGATGAGTGTGTTAACCGCAACTGATTTACCTGAGCCTGTAGACCCTGCTATGAGCAAGTGAGGCATTTTGGCAAGATCAAGGACTCTGTAGTCACCTTCGATAGACTTACCAACAATGACAGGAAGCTCGCCTTTTTTACGACGTACTCGTTTAAAGTCGTTTGACTCAAGCACTTCACGGAAGCGGACCATATCACGCTGTTCGTTTGGAACTTCAAGACCAATAATATCTTTCTTACCCTGAATAGGGGCTTCGATACGCACCTTGGCTACACCCAGTGCCAGTGCAATGTCATCACTTAAGTTGGCGTAACGGCTGATTTTTTCACCTTCGCCGGGGCGTACCTCAAAACGGGTGACGGTAGGACCACGCAGGCTCGAGTCCACCTGCACCTCTCCCTTAAGGCGGAAGCTTTCAATCGTTCTATCAATAATCTTTGAACGGTTTTCGATGATTTTGCGGTCACGGACAGCAGATGATGTCGTTGTCATCGGCGCTGATTGCAGTAAATCCAGCTTGGGTAATTCTAAAGCAACATCAGGCTTAAATGCTTTTGGTCTTTGTGGCATAGATCTTTGTGGCACAGGTCTTTGTGGCATAAGGGGTGCTTGTGCGCCATTTACATTTCCGGCTGCACCTCTATTTTGCATCTGTTGATGTTGTACGTTGCGCTGTTGTGCTTGTTGCTCAGCAAGTTCTGCTTGTCTGTGCTGGAAGCGTTCGTTGGTGATAGCAGCGCCTTCTGCTGCTGTATTTGATCTTGCATTTAGTGTGCTGGCAGAAAGACCACCTTGCAGACTTGGCGACATATAATTGCGTTTTGGTGGTTCAAAATCCTGACTAGAGTCGGCTTCTTCGTAAGCAGGTTCAACTGTTTGTTGTTGTGCAGTACTTGGTGTTGTACTCAGAGAGAAGCTGCCATCATTAGCCATTTGGTTTGAGCCTATTTGGTTTGAACCTAAAGTTGCTTCTGTATAGCTTCGAGGAATGTCACCTAGTTCAGTATCTTCTGAATAATCATGAATCGTTTTTTCTTTTAAGGCATTTCGCCAAGCTGGGTTTTGTTCTTGACCTTTGATGTCACTGATGAGAATTTGCTCGCTGGCTACTGGTCTGATTGCTGGTCTATCTAGACTATCTACTGCGTTAGCAGCGTAATTTAAGTTGGCATGACCGCCATGTTCTGCATTTGTTCCAAAGTTATAACTTGGATCATAGTCTGGGCGAGGTGCTAAGTGGCTACGGATATCACTTTCATCTACATTACGCAGTTCTGCTTCAAGGTGGATAAGACGATTATGCCATGTTTCAAGGTTTTCATAAGCAAGAGAATTGTTGTCATCAAGCTTAAACGCTTTGCCAAAGTTGTTATAGAAGTCTTGCAATGCTTCTGCTTCTGGGAACTGTCTAGCAACATCTACTGATTGTTGGGCGAAGCTGTGCCACGGCTCGAGCTGATGCGCTTCCACCCTCAAGTGTTCAAAGGATTCAGCGAGTGTCTCAAGTTCATTGATGCGGCTGGAGTGCGCTTCATAAGCTTTTACTAGCGTTTTTGGTGTGACATCAGCTAGTTGATTAGCAGCTTCGTCTCGTCTTACAAGTAAGTTTTCGTAGCGTTTTTCAAGCTGCTCTAATTTGCTTCGCATCTCTTGGCGCTTGCTTTCTAAAATAGCAGTACTTGATTTGAGATTGCCATTCGCATCCTGACCTGTTAGTAAATTTGCGCCAGGGATGTCTGTTAGCGTTGGCATTCTCTTTTCACCAGTCAGTTTTGAAATGCTATCTGACAGTGTTTTAGTACGAGATGTTTCTTCTTCTAGCATTGAGTTTGAGCCTGTGTCTGAGCTTGGGTCTGGGTTATTAGGAAAAGGTTGTTCTAACCAAGTCCAAATGGCTGGTACAGCACTGTCAAAATCGCTGATTTCTTCTTTGTGAACTGCTTCAAGCAGCATTTGTGCGCTTTCATCACTGAGTGTTTGTGTGGCGTCTTGCCATGAGTTAACCATTTCTCTAGCTTCGTCTAGCAAGCGCGTATCTTCTTCATCTTCAAGACCTGCTACGCTCAGGCTTTCACGCAAATCAGAAATACCACCACGCCAGCGTTCTAAGCTTGCTTGCTCGTCGTTGCTTTTGTGAATTTTACCTAGAGAAAGCAAATCTCTATCGATATCTTTGAGGTCTTTTTGTACTAGGGCAATATCTGCTTGAAAATTAGCCCAGTGCTTTAAGCGACGGCGACGGTCTAAAAAGCCAACGAATAAACGGCGGCTGTGATGTCCTAACCATCTAAAAAAGCTTCGTGCATAGTGCATGGCGGGCCAATCACGGAAAAAGTCCGCTGAGATTGAGATAATCAAGGCACTTAAAAGAAAGGCAAAGGGTCCAAGAAAAGCCATGACGTTTTGGCGGAGTGTGATGCCCCAACTACCTACTAGAATTGATTTTGGGTTAACTGCAAATGCTAAGAATGTCCATAGACCAAAAGCAAGTACAAGATACGCCATAGTGAATCTACGCCACGATGGTGGGTTGTTGCGTGACATGAAAAGCGCACCAAGGACAATGAACGGCCACGGTAGGGCATACATGCCGATGCCGATTGCACTCGACAGGCTCGAGCGCAAGCCAAGCGCTAACTCGCTGGTACTAGCAATGGGTAGAAGCAAGACAGCAAGTACCAGCCCCAAGACTAGTAAAATCAGCCCGATTGGTTCAATATCAAAGCCTTGTTGCTCATTTGCTTTAGATTTTCTAGAACTAGAGCGAGTACGGCTCGTTTTAGATGTACTTCTAGAACTTGTTTTTGTTGTACGTTTGGTAGGTTTACGCTTACTCTCAGCCACAAAGTAGTATAGCACATGATTTTTAAGGTACTATGTGATATTTCAGTGGAATAAGACTAGTGTAAGTTTTATCGCATTGCTGGTAAGT
>CALGZD010000043.1 GCA_937934635.1 uncultured Deinococcales bacterium | reverse complement strand
CACGCCTCTATTATAGAGAAATACATATATAATAGCAAGACTAACATCAACGTAAGTATAGATCTTTAGGGGTATATCTCAAAAATAACATTGTTATTAGCTAATTAGAGTGTTAAATTAGGCCGCATCATGGGTAAACATTTGCTCACTAGCACTAAGCTGAAAATAGGGCAGTGATAGTTTCACCATATCTGGCATATGTAATTTTTGCCAGAACTCATAACCATCAATAAAGTTATATTTAGCAACAAGCAGCGATATAACTGTTCCATGCGTGACAATACCTAATTTTTCATTTGGATTGTCATCAATAAGTTCTTTAAGGGTTGTTGTAAAACGACTTAAGGCTTCAGCAGTTGTTTCTTTACCCCATATAAGTTCATCAGGATGTTCAAAGTTTTGGCGCATATTGAACTGGAAAGCTGATTCAGAAAGAAAAGGCGCACCCGAACGGTCTTGTTCGTGTAGGTTGTCTGCTTGACTAACCTTACAGTCTAGGTGTGATGCTAAAAGCTTAGCAGTTTTGTGTGCTTTGGGCTCGATACTGCTGATAAGCTTAGTAAGTTGGAGAGGCTCGAGCCTCTCGGCTAAATCCTTACAAGCCTCTTCTGCGCCTACGGCAAGCGTCCAATCTTTTGCACTATTGTTTGGGTCTGGTGTAGTTTTGGCGTGTCGAATCAATACAATCTCTGACATCTAACATCCTTTTTAGCTATTTAAATAAACGTATCAGTTAATATTATTAAGCAATTCCACGATTAACTGCGACAGCAGTTAATCGGCGAGCTTCGTAACGAGTGTCTGTGAAAAACACACAGTAAGAATAAAGCCACTCAGTGTGTACAGGTATTTCGTGGAAACGCTGATTAAACTTAAAACTAGAGCTTGTGACTTAGAGCTTGTAACTTGTAACTTAGTGCTTGTAACTTAGAACTTGTAACTTGGAATATAGTTTAGGAAATCTTCATTAACTATTTATTATCTATTCATTATTAAAGTGACTTAGTACTACATTTAACTTAAGTATGTCATCTCAAAAATGTCAATACCTTCAGTTAAACTTTAGAATCTGATACCTTCAGAGCACTGAGATAGCACTGAGATAGTACTGATTAGAGACATTCAAAAGTCATCAAATATAATGTCTGCAACGAACAAATCAGCATTTATGATTTACATCGCTAAGTGAAAAAAGTTGTTATAGATTAGGATTGCATAGCCAGTCGCAATGTTTTTTAAGGCAAGATTACTACACTTTTAATTGTGATTTAACTCTCTTATATCTTAATGTAGCTATATAAAGTACTCAGCATAGGTTGCTCAAAGTATGCCACTATAGCTTCATAGATATTGTATGACGGTTTTGTATGACGGTCTTATGTGACTGTCTCACATGACAAAGTAATTTGCAGTCGTAATTTGCAGTCAAGTGAAAATACTTGATGATGCAAGTTGATGAGAGTATAGAGCTTTAATCTCTTAAGGAATATTTTTAAACAGTGAGTAATTTGCATCCTAAATTTGACCCTGAAACACACAGTGAGCAATCTGAAGTACTATCAGATGTCCAAGCTAATGATGTTCAATCAAATAAGCAGCCAAATAAGCAGCAAGCTATGGCTGATGTGGAGCTAAAAGCAACGGTTCATGAATCAGAAGAAGAATTGAAAGAGATTCCTGTTCCCGACTACGTACCTGATGGGTATAGTATCAAACACTACTTAGGTTCGGGGCAAACAGCTGATGTGTATTTAGCCAAGCATCATCAATTTGGTCAGGTAGCTCTTAAACTGATTCGTCCAGAAATTAAGGGGAATTACGTACATACGCGAATGTTTACTAATGAGGTCTACTTGACGACACGTCTTAGACACCCATTTGTAATCAATGCTTATGAAGGAGATCCTCTGGAGCAAAAGGCATTTTTAGCTCTGGAGTATTGTGCTGGTGGGACTCTAGATAGCTTCCTTGTTAGGAATGAGCAGTTTGATTTGCAAGAAACCTACAAAATCATTTTACAAATTGCGGCAGCGTTGTCGTTCAGCCATACACGTGGGGTACTTCACCGAGATGTAAAACCTGCCAACATACTTTTAAAAGCAAATGGTGATGCACGCCTAGCTGACTTTGGTACAGGTGTGTATATGGATAAAATTCCTAAAGACGAAAAGGTCGGCACGGTTTATTACATGTCACCTGAGCTTTTCAAAGGTAAATTAGCATCCATACAAAGTGATATCTATAGTTTAGGTGTTTTGGCTTATGAATTGGTGACAGCACAAAGACCATTCAGAGGTAAAACCTATAATCAGGTAATGCAAGCACACTTGAGTAAAATCCCACCTAATCCTAAACATATCCGAAAAGATTTAGATAAATCGGTTGCTACAGCCATCATGAAAGCGATATCTGGAACGCCAGAAAAACGCTACGAAACTGTTGCTCAATTTAAAGAAGCAATTGAAAAAGCGGTCAAAGTAGATATTTCTCAGAAGAAAGAAGCACCAATGCTTGTGGGACGTAAAAGTCGTTTAACCGATTCGACCACAACCACAGGTGGTGAAGGTCAGAAACTTAAAGTGACTATTCCTGAAGTCAAGCCTACAAAAGATAAAGAGCAAGAAGTACAGACAGGTTTTATCCGTAGATTTTTTGTGAAAAAGAAGAAAAAATAAACTTGATTCTGTCTAGGATATTTTAGGACATGGCATCAAGGTAGACTATTGCCATGACCAGTTCCAAAGTCCGACTCGAAACCCTAGCTGTCCATGCTGCTGACTTTTCAGAACTAAGCAAAGATGTTGTGCCAGCTATTCACCTTTCAACAACTTATGAACGTGAAGAAGACGGTAGTTACCCGCAAGGTTTTGTTTATACACGAAGTGAAAACCCGAACCGAAATGCCTTAGAAACTGCTTTAGCAGCTTTGGAGGGTGGTACTGCTTGTGCTGCTTTTGCCTCAGGTATGGCTGCTATTAGTAGTGTGTTACAGCTTTTAAAATCTGGCGATCATGTACTTATTAGCGATGATCTTTATCATGGTACAAGGCATATTGTGAATGGCATCATGGCACGTTGGGGGCTAGAAGCTAGCTACACGGATATGACCGATGTCGAAAGCGTAGCCGAACATTTTCAGGAGAATACTAAATTAGTCTGGCTCGAGACACCCTCTAACCCTCTCCTAAAAATTATAGATATAGAAGCATTAAGCAAGCTTAGTCATGAAAAAGGTAGCTTAGTCGCAGTAGATGCAACATGGACTACACCTGTCATTCAGCGTCCGCTCGATTTAGGCGCAGATATCGTCATGCACTCAACGACAAAGTATCTTGGTGGGCACAGCGATATCCTCGGCGGTGCTGTGATTGTGAAGGATGCAGCACTCATGGAAGGTATTCGAGAGGTTCAGTTGCTTGGTGGCGCTGTGCCATCACCCTTTGATTGTTGGTTGTTGCGTCGTAGTTTGCAGAGCTTGCCTTACCGAATGCGAGGGCATTGTGAAAATGCTATGGCAGTTGCAAGCTTTTTAGAAAAGCAAGACAAGATTCAAGCCGTTCACTACCCTGGTCTTGAGAGCCATCCGCAACACAGCGTGGCAGCCAAACAAATGCAAGCTTTTGGTGGCATGATGTCTATACAAGTTGGTAATGATGCTGAGAGTGCAGCACTTGCCATGAAGCTAGCAGCAAAGCTCAAGTTAATTGTACGTGCAACAAGTTTAGGAGGCGTAGAAAGCTTAATAGAACATCGTGCCTCTATCGAAGGTGAGTGGACGACTACACCTCAGAACTTGCTGAGACTCTCAATTGGTTTAGAGCATCCTGATGATCTGATTGCTGATTTTAGTCAAGCCCTAAAACAACTATGAACGAACACGAATTCATCGTTGCAGTTGCAGGCATGATTTTTAATGCTGATGGGCAAGTTCTTGCCATGAAGCGCAGTAGTACAAAGGATGCAGGCGCAGGACTTTGGGAAACGATGTCTGGCAGAGTGTCGCATGGAGAAAATCCCTTTGATGCTATTCAACGAGAGATTCTTGAAGAAACAGGTTTAGTTCCTGAAAGAGATGTTGTGATTGACCCTCGTCCATACACGACATTTCACGCCAAGCGTTTGGGACAGCCGATGATTGTTATATTGTACCGAGCTGCACATCTTACAGGTGAACCCCAGCTAAGCGAGGAGCATGATGCGTTTGCATGGCTCGAGCCTGAGGCATTTGCCAAGCGTAGTCCTCTGCAAGAAACAGTTAAAGCAGTTAAACAAGCAGCAAAAGAACATGATACATTACTAGCATATGTTAAGGAAGCAACTATAAATATGAAAGAAACAAATACTAAAGTTGGTGTTGTCAGCGATTTTCCAGAAGAAAGTATGCACAGCTTCGAAATTGAAGGTGAGGACATCCTGTTAATTCATCAAGAAGGAAAGTTTTACGCACTTGAAGACAAGTGTACGCATGACAATGGCATTTTACATGATGGTGAACTGCTTGATGGTTGGGTAAAGTGTGAACGACATGGTGCAAAGTTCAATGTAGAAACAGGCGCAGCTACCTTGCCAGCAATTAAAAAAGTACGTCTTTACAAAGTTGAAGTCATCGAAGATGACGTTTATATCAACATGCAAGAGGCTAGTATTTAGTGTATCCAGCCAAGCCATATTTAGAACGCATTATAGAACTCGTGGGAGATGCTGAGCCGATTGATGTGTTGCAGCAGACTCCCCAACGTTTAGAAGAATGTTTTTTAAGTTTGCTTGCTGCCCCAGATGGTTTGGACCGTAGCTACGCTAAAGGTAAGTGGACAGCGCAACAGATATTTGCCCATTTAGCTGATACTGATTTGCTAATGGGCTATAGGTTGCGTCAAGCAATCAGTGTTGAAAATTACAAGATAGATGTTGTTGATGAAAATAAGTGGGCAAAGCCGTACCACAGGCTGGATGCAGCACTGGCGTTGCAGAGTTTTAAAGGCTTACGTGTTTGGAACTTAGCACTTATTAGTACCTTTTCGCTATCAGATTGGTTAGCTGAAACGGTTCACCCTGAAAGACCGAGTTCACCTGAAACTGTCGATACAATTGTGCGTTACCTTGCAGGGCATGATTTGAACCATTTAGGGCAGCTCGAGCGCATCATACACGGTCCTTCTCTATCTGCTTAATGGAAATATATCTCCTAAAATTAAAAACGCTAAATGCAATTTCCCTAACGTTTTAATCATTATTCAGTAATACTCAAAGCGTAACCTATACATACCCCAAGAACCAGAGACCCCATACTCACTAGGTTCATTTCCCTTCTAGTAAAAGCCTCTGAAAAATAAATTCAGAGGCTTTTACTTTTGGTACGTACTTTAGCTTTAGTAGTTTTAGTTACTTCTAGTAAAAGCTGATAGCAGTCACATAACCATCAGTAGTAACAGTACACAGTGCGCCATTTCCCGTAGGGCGATTATCTAAATTAAAGCTATAGGTACGCATGTGACCATTTGAGGTTGGATTGTTTGCGCTTAACCTAACAGATAAATTTGGATAACTTCTGATGGTATAGGGGTTACGTTGCCACACTTCATGGACACAAGCCTGCTCCATAATCAGTTCTTGGTTTTGAGGATGATAGCCTTGCACCGTATCAATGTTGATGACAGCATTGCTGTTATTTTGAGGCGTTAGTATTGCTCGACCAGTAATTGCAGTGCTTGGAACCGTTGTAGGAATAGAAGGTGCACCTAAACGTTGGATAGGTCTTAAACCGATTATTTCTCCATTGGAAATAGCAAGGTTGTTTTGATTATTACTAGTAATTCCGGCAGCAGCTATGCCTGTAGCAGTGCCTATAGTAGCAGCGCCTGTAGTAGCTAAGTTTGCTGCCCCAGCATTGATATCGCCAGTAACTGAGTTAGAAGCAAAACCTGCTCGTCCTTGAAAATTGTTTTGTCCTGTATAGTTTGGTTGTGTATAAGTTTGATTGTAAGGATAGGTGTTTGTATTGCTTATAGGCGCTGATCGCAGACTTGCACTAGAACCAGAATTATTTTCATTAAGTGTTGTATAGGTAAAACCTAAAACGGTTAGAATGACAACTGTAATGATTAAGGTATTTTGTGCCACATTACCTTGGATTCTCCTATTATAATTCTTTTGCTTATGCTGCTTATGCTGTTTATGCTTTGACTTTTCTACCATCTTTAATCCTCAATCCTATTATTAGATACTATATTTTTAACTTAGAATTACCCTAGATACTTACAGCGTTTCCACGAAATAACTGTACACACTGAGTGGCTTTATTCTTACTCGTTACGAAGCTCGCCGATTAACTGCGACAGCAGTTAATCGTGGAATTGCTTTTAGATTTAAAAGCAGTAAATTCTAGCGTTACTATTGCTGTACTGTTCTGTACAACAATCCCCATATGGTTTTATTTTACCTTGAAATAAGTCTTCTGTGTTGAAACTTGTGTTGAAATGCTTGATTTTAGCTAAAGCATTAAGAGGTAAGACGCTTTTTACTGGACTTTTGAAAACAAAACTGCTTAAAATACCTTTGAAAGTCTAGTTTGATTGTTTTTTATACCGAGTCCGAAAATATCCTTACTAAAAGAACCAGTTTGAATTGTTGGGTGCTCAACCATATTACATTTTACGCTTGGGTTTTCACGATAGGAATATACTCAACTTTTTTAATGATTTAAGTGGAATTGGTAGCATACTTGGTTGTCCTATAATGTCTCAAGCAAACATAAAACGCTATTTTGATGATGATTGTCTGATTCCTGCGCTCAAAGCTATCGGTCAGTCACGACAAGTTGTGGCTCGAGACGACCTGTTGCCTCACCATGAAACTCACTTCGAAATTCACATCATTAACAATGGCACTGTCAATTGGTGGGTTGAAGATGAAATATACGCCCTAGAGCCAGGCTCTGTATTTTTAACCAAACCTGGCGAACTGCACGGTGGTATCAAGAACATTATGCAACCTAGTACCTTAACGTGGTTACAGGTGGATGCTAGCTTCTTGAAAGATAGTTCTATTGAGCAAGAATTATTAGAAATATCTGAACGTCAGGCTTCTAGCACACCTGAGCTTTTGCAACTGCTTGAGACGATGCTGGAAGAAATCGAAACACCAAAAGCAGACAGCCCAAGGTTACTTACTGCCTACCTTGATATCTTTTTGAGTAAATTGCTCAGGCAATACCAACACAAAACGAGTGATGAAAATCTGCCTGAGGTTTGTAGGGTGTTGTTCAAATATATAGATGAGCACATTACAGCCGAGGAGCCGATTAAGGTTGAAGATTTGTGCAACCATGTGGGTCTGAGCCGAAGTCGTATCTTTCAGCTTTTTGAAGAACACGTAGGGCAAAGCCCGATTGCATATATCAATAGGCGCAGGGTTGAACGAGCTAAGCACTACCTCCGTCAGACGAAGCAGCAAATAACGCAGATTGCACTGGAGCTGGGCTACAGCTCGAGCCAACACTTTGCCACCGCCTTCAAACGTCTTACAGGTCTATCCCCCAAAGAGTACAGAAAATCTGCTTTTACAGTTACGGAAGAACAACGCCACCTTGGTAGACGTCATAACCGTGGGCATAAGGAATGAATAGAAAATCATTAGTCCTCTAAAAATTCTAGTTCTTCAAAATCTAGCGAACTTCCACCTAAAAAGATTGTGATATTGTAGCCATCTTCACCACAACTTTTAGTAAGCGTTTTTCTAATTCGCTCTATTTTCTGTGGACTATCGTAAGGACCAGACATGTAGTGTGGTTTGCCTTCTTGCCCAAACTCAAACACTTCATTGGATTCGCTACTGTTAACATTACCAAACATATACTTAGCCTTTTTGTAGTCTTTATGTGGTCTAAATCCCAATGTTTCAGCATAGCTTAGTAAGTCGTCTATTAGTTTTTTAGCGTAAGCAGGGGCTACTTCTACGTACCGTCCTTCAGGGTTTTCATCTATAAAGTCTTTGTACTCAAAAAGGTTTAGACTTCGTAAAAAAGCATCTTTAATACCTAAACAGAAAACGTCTGCTAAAAACACACCTACTGCAACATCACCAGTTGGAAGATCTCTAGCTACTATAATGTTTCCGATTCCGTTTTTAAATAATGTGTCAGGAACAAGGCATGAGCGGATAGGATATTTTTCAGCTTGTTCGTAAGACTTTAAATTAAATTTGCCTTCTACAGGCATCATCGTCATACCTTTAGGCTTTTTTTGCTGGCGCTTTTTCTTTTTTGCAGCTAACTGTTTTTGTCTTTTACGTTCGTTTTTTGCCATAATATTTTTTCCTTAGCTAAGATACATCATTACTAGCAGCTTTGATAAATGCACGAATAAGTGGATGGTGTTTTCCTTGTAACGCTGAGCGCTCAGGCTGAAAAGCAACACCTACAAAAAATGGATGATTCTTTAACTCAATAGCTCGAATATCTCCTGTGGCATCATGCCCAGAAATTTGTAAGTCTGT
>CALGZD010000042.1 GCA_937934635.1 uncultured Deinococcales bacterium | reverse complement strand
ATGTAACAACTGTACACACTAATACCGAAGTGAATCATAAATGTCATAATCCCAGTCAATACACAAGGTTTTCAAGCCTTTATCCTTCGGTTATTTCGCAATCTTTGCGACTATATCTTTATGACATTCATCTTTCAGTTTAGTATAAGTGAGTTAATTCTTACTCGTTACGAAGCTCGCCGATTCACTGCAACAGCAGTGAATCTTGGAACTGTCATATCTAACAAAAAGCCTTATATTACAAGAATTACTGAACTCAAAAGCTGTCTTAACCATTTTTGTATAAAAACGTAAGCAAAAAGAGTTCATTGTGTGAGTTTCGTTAGGGTAACGCTTATCTAACGCAGATACGCTATATGTATAGGTTATGAGATTAGTAGAAAGAATCATCATAACGAGTATTTTAATTTTGTTTATGGCAGCTTGTTCTGAGTTGGAAGAACCAATTTCAGCTACGCCACAACCAAGCCCAAATGAGTTACCAACACAAGTTTTGGAAAGAAAGAACTCAAATAGCTTAAGTTGTCAGGAAACTTTTGACTACTTTATGGAAGTTGCTCACAAGATTGAGGGACTTGCTGGTGATCGTCCTATTAGGAAGTGGGGCGTTCGTGAGGGATTAGGTCATGAAATCTTTGTTTATGTGTCTAAGTTGGACAGTAGTTTTGAGCGAGATATGTTTGCGGAGCTCGAGCAAATCGTAGCAGAAGTCAACAACCTTACGGACGAAGTGAATTTAAAGATTATAGAAGGTGATCCACAAACAAGTTATGAGCTAAATGCATTGCGTATTTACTTAGGAAACATAGCAGGATATAAAACACATATAGAACCTGAGGCAAGTGTTGATAGTGTTACTTCAGATGGTTTTTTTGTTTATCACTCAGTAGGTAATACCTCAGAGATTGTTCGAGGTTCAGTTTGGGTAGATACCGTTACGGTGTTTGATAAACAACGTATGAAGCACGTGCTTCGTGAAGAAGTTACTCAAGTGTTAGGTCTAACCAATGATAGCAATCGTTATGAAGATAGTATCTTCTTCCAAGGAGATTCACAAACAACAAGTTACAGCAAAGGAGACCGTGATTTACTGAGGATTTTGCATCACCCTGACATCAAGGTGAATATGAGCAAAGCTCAGACACAAGCTGTTCTTGATACAATAGATACTCGCTCTTTTGAATGTAGTAGTAATTAGAGAATGTATACTTTGCAAAGCAAATGGAAGTTTTTCGCTTTTTGAACAACTTCCAAGCTGTGTTTACTTCTGAGGTTGTTTCACAAAGCCATGTTTTACAGAGCCATGTTAGGCAATCTTCATACGAAGGCAGCAAGAGTGGGCTTTTGTATAGTTGACGCTTTGACAGAAAGTTAATAATATGACGTATATTGTGTAAGTTACACAATATACGTTTTCTTTTGTATATTTTCTTGTACTTTAAATTCTGGAAAAGTTTGGTTAGGTCATGAAACAGCTAAAAAAAGTTCTTCTTCTTTGTGGTGGTCGTTCGGGTGAACATGAGGTAAGTCTTGCTTCGGCACGTTCTGTCGTGGAGGCTGCACAAGCAAGTGAGGTCTTTCAGGTACAGCCGATTATCATTAGTAAAGAGGGTAAACTTTTATCTTTGGAAGCGTCGAGTCATGTCTTAGAAAATCAAAACGCTGTTGCCGAAAAAAGTGAACTTGCGAACTTAACAGCACTTGCAAACTATGAATTTGATGTCATCTTCCCCCTGTTACACGGTCCTTATGGTGAAGACGGCACGATTCAAGGACTTCTTGAGCTTTTAGATATACCCTATGTGGGTTCAGGCGTGCTTGGTAGTGCGGTAGGTATGGATAAAATCATGATGAAAGCTGTTTTTGCAGCTTATGACTTACCGCAAGTTGCCTACCAAGCTGTTTCCCGTGCTGATTGGCAGGCAAGCCCAGAGCCAATTTTGGATGATTTAGAGAAGCTGTCTTTTCCGCTTTTTGTGAAGCCTGCTAACCTTGGTTCATCTGTGGGAATTAGTAAAGCTAGAACACGAGATGAGCTGCGTTCTGCACTCAATGAAGCAGCACAATTTGATAGACGAATTATTGTCGAAGCTGGGATTGAGGCTAGAGAGCTTGAAGTTGCAGTTCTCGGCAATGAATCTCCTCAAGCGAGTGTTGTTGGTGAAATTGCTTTTGAGAGTGATTTTTACGATTATGAAACGAAGTACACCGATGGCATGGCGCAGTTATACATTCCAGCCAATGTCTCAAATGATATTGCTCAGCAGTGTAGAGAGCTGGCGATAGATGCATTTAAAGCTGTTGATGCAGCAGGTATCTCACGAGTGGATTTCTTTTTGGAAAAAGGGACAGATAAACTTTACCTGAATGAAATCAATACCATGCCAGGATTTACAGCAACGAGTATGTATCCAAAATTGTGGGAAGCTTCTGGCATTGCTTATCCTGAACTGATTCAGCGGTTAATTGACTTAGCTCTGGAATCTAGTACTTAAATCTAGCACTTGAAGTTTCGTTAGCTAAACTAGGTTACTTTGTTAGTAAAAATCAGACAATTATTTTGATAAATCGCATAGATGTTAACATTTTTTAAAGATGTTACAGCCCTTAAAAATCTATGAACATATAGAACTCTTTGGAATGGGCTTGCTAAAGATTTTTGTGATTTTCTGTCGCTAGAATTTTAACAATGAATAGGGATAAGAAACTCCCTCAGGTTTGCCTTACAAATTATTGATTTGATATTTCGATAACTAACAGTTTGTGTTGCTTCTGTATTGCTTCTGTGTTGCTACAGCCTGTGTCGTTATCACCTATATGGCTAATGAAATTTCTATATCAATCACCCCTTCGATTTGTTGCGACCGATTTGTTGCAGTTTTATGTATTGAAAGATGATAGAAGGCAGAGGTGACGGAGAATAAATGGGTGAGCAAATGAATGAAAATTCAGTAAATTCTGTACCAGAAGATGCTGTAGATACTGGGCAAAAAAATTCTGTATCTGGAATGGCAGCACCAGAAAGTGCTGTGTTAGAAAGTGCTGTGCCAGTAAATTCTGTGCCAGTAAATTCTGATAGTTTAGTGGGAGCGCCTCAAGTAACTCAGGTAGGCTCAGGGGTACAGTCGGTTACATTAGCAACGGCACAAAGCTATATTTCAGCAGATGTTCGTGAAAATGGACGTGAGATTCGAAGACTCATTGAACTAGCGAAGCATGAGGGTGCTGATATAGTTCATTTTCCTGAAGGGGCAATGTCGGGGTATATCAGACGTCAAATCCTAGATTGGAATGATGTCGATTGGTCCATCTTACATGAAGAATTAAACGAGACAGCTAGGCTTGCGGGTGAGTTGGGCATTTGGGTTGTTTTAGGAAGTAACCATAAACTAAATAGCCCTAATCGACCTCACAACAGTGTTTACATTATTTCAGATGAAGGTGTGCTCCATAATCGTCATGATAAACATTGGTGTACTAAGGATGAGCTTACGGGCTGGTATGAACCTGGTGGTGTGGGCATAACTATGTTTGAAGTGAATGGTGTTCGTTTTGGCATAGCACTTTCAGTCGAGGTGCAATTCTCTGAAATCTTTGTTGCCTATGCTATGCAAGATGTTCACTGCATATTGTATTCGTGCTATGCAGAATTAGCAGAAGTGCCTATGTTTGCAACGCAAGCGCAGGCGCAGTCTATTACTAACAATATGTGGTTCAGTTTTTCACTTCCTGCACAGATTAGTGCCAACGGCTCGAGCCACATGATTGCTCCTTCTGGTCATGTTTTAGGGAGCTGTGAGCCCAAAAAATCAGGCGTAATTACAACTAAGCTAGATGTACAAGCACCTGAGTGGAGCTACCCGATGCAGCACCT
>CALGZD010000041.1 GCA_937934635.1 uncultured Deinococcales bacterium | reverse complement strand
CAGGAGCGCATACTGGTTAGCGCTGCCTGCGCTAGTACTTCTTACGCTGTTTGTATTTATTCCACTAGTAAGTGTATTTCGCTTTGCGCTTCTGGACTGGTCACCGACAGGCTCGAGCTATATCGGTTTAGCAAACTTCCGTCGCCTTTTTTCTGATCCACAACTTTTAAGTTCTTTAAGAATCACGCTCTTTTTTGCCTTACTAACCTTGCCCAGCTTCCTGTGGCTATCACGAAGCATCGCCATGGCAATTGAAAATACGCCTTTAGAGCGTTTTATCAAAGTATTGCTCTTTATGCCTAGTCTGATTACCATTGCTGGGTCATCCATCGCTTGGTATTTGCTTTATCAACCAGACTTTGGTTTTATTTACGAACTGACAGGTTTTGCCTTACCATGGAGCAGCACACCTTGGGCTGCTCTGGTTTACGTGGTGCTATTTACGCTTTGGCAAAGCGTTGGCTATGGCGTCTTGGTAGTCTCTGCTGCGCTCAAAGGTATTCCAGAAAGTGCAAAAGAAGCTGCCAGAATTGATGGCGCTACTGAAAACCAAATTCGTCACTTTATTGTGAGTCCATTGCTAAGACCCACACTTGCCTTTTTATCTATCATTGGTGGCATTTTGAGTATTCAGTCCTACACGGCTGTTTTCTTGCTCACAAAAGGTGGACCGTTTGGCAGTAGTAGTGTTATTGGCTACTACTTGTACGAAACGTCATTCAAGTTCTTTCAGCTTGGTTACGGCGCAGCCATGACGATACTGTTACTGGTTATTACGTTGATAGTTGCTGCATTGCAGGCTCGAGCCCTTAATACAGGCATGGGTTTGGGCATGGCAAGAGGACAAGATTTTTCATGATTGTGGGTGAATCCTTGTTTTGGAGGCAAAAAAACTTCGACTACTTAACAAAGTTAGGATATATGCCATACGGATGCACCCCATGATTGTCTTTTACCGCATCATCACGGCTATTTTCTCATTTTTCGTAGCTTTACCTATCCTCTGGCTTTGCTACGCAGCCTTTATGCCCCCAGAAGCCCTTCTTTACTTAGACATGACCAGTTTTGGCTTTAGCCTAAATAACTTTGCTGAAGCACATCAATCAGGTATATGGAAAGCACTCAGGATATCCCTACTTGTGAGTAGCCTCACAGTAGCGGGGCAACTCATCTTTGGACTCATGGCAGCCTATGCCATCCGCCAAGGATTGCGTGCCTTATGGCCAATACTCATCGCACTTGCGCTACCAAGTGAGCTTTTGATGGTTCCACTGTATCGTGAGTTTCAACTTCTTAGGTTGCTAGACACCTTACCCGTGCTCATCATTCCATTTCTAGCAAGCCCCCTCATCATCTTTTTGCTGTTACAAGCCATCAGACGCATTCCACAATCGATTCTCGATAGCGCTAGGCTAGACGGGGCAAGTGAATTTCGAATTTTGTGGCAAGTTGTAGCACCACTACTCAGACCTGAAATGCTTGCTGCTGGCATCTTAGCCTTTGCAGCACACTGGAACTTAGTCCTTTTCCCAAAAGTCATGTTGGGCAATGAAGAGCTACGCACCGTACAAATTTTCCTCAATGATTTAGTGGCGAATCGTCCGCTTGATTGGGGTGTGCTTGCTGCTGCCTCACTCCTAGCAACTTTACCTTTAATCATCCTCTATCTCGTTTTTGAAAAACGCATCATCACTGTTTTTGAAACAAGTTTTAAGGGGTAGTGTCTTTACTGTAGTACAAAGGTAAAGACCGCATCAAGAAGAAGAGAAACACGGTCTTTCAGAGAAGAGTGAAGGGAGTCAGCGTATGTGACTCTTATGTATTGCATCTTAGAATTATCCCAAGTTGTAGGGCGTTAATTAACTAAGATGATAAATGTTAACACTTCTTAATAAAAATGTCTATACCCCTAGGCGGTATAGACATTAATGATTCTAAGCTTGTAGAGATTTGTACGATTGCCTATTCGTCATCAAGCACGGTTTTGGTGAGAACCCAAATGCTTGTTAGAGAATCACTGCCATCCATGACGATTGCACTGTAGATACCGCCGCGCTCGAGCCTCAGTCCAGCATATTCACTAATCTGCTCTTCCCCACTAAAGCTCGCCAAATCAACAGCAATAGGATTAACAGGAATATTGCCCACACTTAAAGGCGAAACACCGAGAATCACATCAACCGATGCATCGGCCGTTTTTAGGTCAATAGCTTCGCTGCTACTCAAGTTATAGAGCGTCAAAAGTGTTTTTGCTCGATTACTATTGCTTGGATCTTCAACAAGGCTGATATTAAGCGTATCTTCTTCAACCATCACTGTCGTCGTGCTCTCAGAATCAGTATCTTCACTTTCAGCACTAGCTTCTGTAGCTCCTTCACCTGTGACTTCTTCACCTGTAGTTTCTTCACCTGTAGCTTCTTCAATAACAGCTTTTAGCTCACTTAACACAACCGTATAAAAACGACCAGCCAAAATCTCAGCCGTAATGCTCGTTTCACCTACAACGATTTCGTGCTCACCTTGCAGCACAACATAGTAATCACTTGCTTCAGCAAAAGCTAGCTCTGCATAGTCTCTATCCGCAACCTTTACCTGTAGTGCTACTTGTGATGCTTCATCACCTTGAAAAGCATTGACCACACGAACAAATGCTGCATCCGCAGGTGGTGGATCAGGATATAGACCTTCATCTTGAGCTAGAACAAAGCTTGTTAGCAACAACGCTACCAAGCTGGCAAGAAGACTGATTTTAAAAATAGTTTTAGTATTAATCATTATAAAAACTCCCATCTATATATAGAAGCATATATAGATGAGGACAAGACAAAAAACCTTA
>CALGZD010000040.1 GCA_937934635.1 uncultured Deinococcales bacterium | reverse complement strand
ACCATTGCTTAAGAGGTTATCTCCTGTTGGTGCAGGGGGTGGTGTGTCTGCTGTTTCGACAGTAATTGAGCAGTTATCAACGAGTACTTCTCCATCGGTATAGACCCACAAGGCTGCATTGGCTGCGTTTGGTGGGGCTGTTACACTTGTTGTGTAGAGTTCATATTGATTACTTGTGACTTGTCTTGAGGGTGCATCTGCTAACAGTTGGAAATTACTGTTGCTTACACCTACGCCTATGCCTGACCAACCTGGTCCATTAAATGGAGATAGTCTGCCATAGCAGCTCATAGTTAATAGTTGACCTGCGCTGACAGATACAGTTTGGTAAAAACAGCTTCCACCTTGCCTTAAAAGCCCAGCACTTTCTCCTGAATATGAATATGCGGAATTTGATAAAACTAAAGCTCCTGGGTCACAAGCTTCCCAGCTTGTAAGCCCTGATTCAAAACCGCCATTATTCAAAAGTTCTTGTGCTTGCTGGGTTTGTAAACTAGACGCACTGGCTTCTAAATTATCGAGGTTCTCACCTAATTTCTCACCTAATACAGTAGAGGTTCTGAGATCCTCAAATACTGTGCTACTGATAGAACGCTGAACAAACGTCTGTTCAGCCACTTCTGGTACAGTTTCGTTTAGGGTAGTCTGCTCACTATCTGAACAGGCGACCAAAAACATAATGATGAGTAGTAAATGACTCAACCGATGAAGTTTACTCATTATGATAGTTCTCCCTAAATTGTATTGTTGATAGTTTTGATGTTACTGTCACAAAAATATTAACCTATTATTTCACACTGTTATGATGTGTATTAGTGATATGCTTAATTAATTAAGGTTCATAAATAATTTATAGAACTCTTTATATACTTTACTTTTCAACCTACAACCACCGAAATTTAATATTCGCAGATACTTACAGATATTGGCAGATATTGGCAGATATTCGCATTAAAAAAACGGATTCAAATCTCAAGACCTGTACTCAGTAACTCACCTTAACGCACTTATTACGCACTTAACACTTGTGAATCAATACAAGCATCAATGTCACTCACAAACCAATATTTTGATACTACTTATACTAAATTGAAAGATGAATGTCATAAAGATATAGTCGCAAAGATTGCGAAATAACCGAAGGATAAAGGCTTGAAAACCTTGTGTATTGACTGGGATTATGACATTTATGATTCACTTCGGTATTAGACGTATCATTTACACAAAATGTTGTAAAAAGTAAATATCTTGCTCCTAAAAGAGTATTTTGCATAAGGTGAATTTGCATAAGGTAATATAGTCTTAATCTAGGACGTGCCCATGACTATGAAAATTTTGAAGCCATTCTTCTATACCTTATCTACTAACTTAGATATTTCTGAATGTAGTATTTAACTCTTATAGCGTTTCCACGTAACAACTGTACACACTAAGTGAGTTAATTCTTACTCGTTACGAAGCTCGCCGATTCACTGCTGTTGCAGTGAATCGTAGAACTGCTATGACTTTACGCAACACCAATTAATAAATATCTACTTAAGGTTCTTAACAAGACCAGACTTCAACTAACTTCAGAAGTGCTATCTATGTCAAGCGTATTCCTATCAATAATCGCTATACAGTTTGAACCATACTTACGCTCATCAAACTCAACGACCTTGCCATTGTGTTTCAATTTAAGTTCTATACCTTTTGGGTATTGAAAAATATACGTGCCGCCATCAGCAGCAACTTCACTCTGTAAAATCTCATGAAATATTGCCCCTAAATCCATCGGATACGGTGGGGCTGCAAAAACAAAGTCAAATCCTTTTGGGTGCGTTTTGGCAAAACGCAAGGCATCATCACAGTGAACACTTAGTTTTAAACCAAGATTCGTTGCATTTAACCTATTGACATGGGCAGCACCTTTGCTCTTATCAACTGCTGTTGAGGTCCATCCTCTTGAAGCAGCCTCTAAGGCAACCGCTCCCGAACCGCTATATAAGTCAAGAAAAGTACCTCGGTCATAAAATTGCAAAATATTAAAGAGTGATTCTCGAACGCGTGCAGGACTAGGTCTTGTTCCTTGTCTTGGAATCTCTAAACTACGACCTTTAGCAGTACCACCTAGAATACGGGGTTTTGACATATACACATACTACCTTATTAGGCACAGTCTGGGTTTCAAATTAGACCTAAACCAAACAACCCTAAAACAAAGAAATTGATTATTCCAATATTTAAGCGTACTTAAGATGTAAGCTTTCATCCTATTTTGTTTTTAATTCCATGATACAAACAAAATACGGCTTTTATCATTAATGTAATTGCAATAAACCGCAACAGCAATAAAATGCAGCATAAAGCCAAAACTCCATACCTTTTTACGAAAGGATACTCCCACATGATAAAACTGCCTCGCATGTTTTACATACTCGTCATGTCTGTACTATTGCTCAGTACAATGAATAGTACAGCCCAACATAGTTACACCATAGATGGCACAACCTATCAAAGCGAAGACTTATTGCCACAAGACCCTGGGCTTATATCAGGGGAATTAGACAATGGTCTCAACTATTACATCCACAAAAACCAGGAACCGCCAAACAGGGCTAGATTTTCGCTTGTTATTGATGCTGGTTCATTACTTGAAGACCCTGACCAGCAAGGCGTTGCACACTTTTTAGAGCATATGCTCTTCAATGGCACAAAAAGTTTTAGTGGTAACGAAATTGATAACTATTTAGAAAGCATAGGCATGGATTACGGTGCTCACCTAAATGCCTATACAAGTTTTGATGAAACCGTTTACTTTCTAGAAATACCTATGGATAATCCTGAATTTTTAGACACAGGTATGAAAATTTTGCAAGAATGGGCAAGCGAAGCCACTTTAGAAGTGGAAGAAATAGACAAAGAACGTGGCGTTGTCATCGAAGAAGAACGTGCCAGACTACAAAATGTAAATGGTCGTGTTAGCGAAGTTATGGTTCCTTTTACCTACGGAAACTCTAGATATGCTGAGCGTTTACCTATTGGCAAAATAGATATTTTAGAAACAGCACCTAGAGAAGCTTTTACAAGGTACTACGACACCTGGTACCGCCCTGATCTAATGGCTGTAATTGCTGTCGGTGACTTTGATGTTGCTGAAATTGAAGAAAAAATAAAAGCCAGTTTTTCTGGTTTAACAAATCCAGTAGATGCAAAAGAACGTACCCAATACACCATCGAAGAAGAAGAAGATACACGCTACCTAGTTTTTGAAGATCCAGAATTCCCCTATGTGCTAGCGCAAATTAGTATTAGCAATAAAAATGAAGACCTAGCATCATTCAACAGCTATAGAGAATTCGTGAAAGGTATGCTCTTTGCGGACATGTTTACTCTTCGCTTAGAGGAAAAAGGACGTGAAGCAAATACACCTTTCCTATTTTCACAACTCTCTAACAGCAACATCGCTCGTTTAACCAACACTATAGACTTTGTATTTGTTCCTCAAGAAAATCAAGAAGCACTTGAAGCTGGCTTTGAAAGCATGTTCGAAGAAATTAATCGTGCTTCCCAATTTGGCTTTACCGAAGGAGAATTAGAACGAGCAAAAGAAAATCTGCTCACAGGCTATGAACAAAGCTATGACCAGCGCACTGACCGAGACCACAATAGCTTTGTAGATGAATTTGTAAGGTTGCACCTTGAGGGTGAAGCTAGTCCAGGTATTGAATTTGAATATGCGCTTGTTCAAGAAATCCTACCAACAATAGGTCTTGAAGACTTTGCTGAACTTCAAGCATTAATTGCTAGTCAGGATAACCGTGCTATCGCACTTTTAGCACCTGAAAAAGAGGGTCTAACACTTCCAAACGAGTCAGAATTATCAGCCTTAATTGAATCTTTACAAACAACTGAGGTAGAAGCGTACCAAGATGATGTTGGTGACGCCGAGCTATTTACAACTGAGCTAACACCTGTTGAAAGCAGTGATTATAGCTACAATGATGTATTAGACCTACACAGTTTTAAGTTAGCTAATGGTATGACTGTTTACTTCAAACAAACAGACTTCACACCCGAAGAAGTTAGTGTTACCGCTAGCAGTAGTGGCGGTCTCTCTCTTCTTGAAGATGAAGATTACTTAGAGGGTGCTTATATCAACTCTATCATTGCAGATAGTGGTGTCTCAGACTTTGATGCTAGTCAACTCATTAAGCTATTAACTGGTGAAAATGTTGGTGCGGGTACTAGCATCAGTGATTATTCAGAAGGCTTTGGTGGTACTGCCGTCACTGAAGATTTAGAACGCTTATTCCAGCTTATCTACCTTAATATCACTGACCCTCGCAAAGACGAATTAGCGTTTGAAAGATTTGTCGAACAAGCCACAGCAAGTCTCGCTAATCGAGGAGAAAATCCACAAGCAGTTTTCCAAGACAAAATCATTGAAATAGTCTATAACAACAACATACGTTTCAAAGTGCCTTCTGTTGAAGAGATTCAAGCATTAGATTTTGATAGAGCATTTGAAATATATCAAGAGCGGATGGCAAACTTAGATAACCTCCAAGTTGTGTTTGTTGGCGATACTAGCCTTGAAGAAATCCGCCGCTTGTCAGAGCTATATCTAGCCAATATTCCAATGCTTGAGCAAGCTAAAGAAGGCGAAACTATTGTTAATCGCCAGCCTACACCACGAGCCCCTCAAGTCATTATCGAAAATGTCTACAAAGGCCTTGAAGAACAAAGCGCTGTACACATTGAATTTAGTGGTGCGTTTGATGCAACGCTAAAAAATCGTATTGACCTAACTTTTACATCAGAAGTGATGGGCATCATGGCTCGAGAAGTCTTACGTGAAGACTTAGGTGGCGTGTACGGTGTAGGTGTTAGGTCTAACATTCAGTTTGAGCCTTATGACCGTTTTACCTTTAGTATCGACTTTGGTACTGATCCTGAGCGCGTTGATGAGCTTGTTGAGGCAATTTTCGAAATTATTCATGAGCTACGTACAAAAGGTGCTCCAGAAGATACGCTTGCCAAGGTTATTGAACAACGCAAACGCAATCATGAAGAACGTCTTACAGAAAATAGCTATTGGAGCAGTATCTTAAGTTTTTACTATGGAACAAGAACGCAAGAAAACCCAGAGCAAATTCTTGATTTACCCCAAGTCTATGAATCAGTAACATCAGAAGATATTCAAACAATGGCAAAGGTATACCTCAGACCACAGAATTATGTGCAGGTTGTGCTTTACCCTGAAGCATATGAAGATCAGTAAGTT
>CALGZD010000039.1 GCA_937934635.1 uncultured Deinococcales bacterium | reverse complement strand
GTTGTTTCTGGTGAGTTTGAGGAATCGTCTAATTTTGCTCAAACAGAAGACCTTTTAGAAATACAACTTGAAACAAATGAAAATAGCAGCTTAAAGCAGGTTGTTATCGAAGTTGAAGAATCTGCTGATAGCAATCCTAGTGAAGCTGTTTTTGACGTAAATGCTATCGCAATTGATGAGCAACTACCTATTTCTCAAGAACAAGAAGTTGTTGTTGAGGATGTAGAAGTAGTTGAGGAAATAGAAGTTAGCCCTGAAGAAACTGTCGTTAGTGACTCTCAGGAAATTATAGCTGCACCAGTTCTAGATGATGAAGTTATCGATAGTGTCTCGACTACTGAAAAGGAAGAAGTCATTGAAGACGTTGAGGTGGACTTAAGTGAGTTTGCGGTGGGTACGGGGTTTATGGGTGGGCTCGAGCTCAATTCCAGCACCCAAAACGTCCTAGCTACTGACCTTAGCGAAGCCGTCTACCACACCTATGAACTTGATGTACCCGAAGGACAAGGCACATTAACCATTATGGCTGATGGTCAAGGCAGCAATGTAGATTTAGCTATCAAAGCTATGAGTGAAATCACTGACTATACCGATGTTGATTATCTAGATGACTCAGATGCTAGCTCGGCAAGTTACAGCTATCAGTCTCCCCCATCAGGACCTATCTACATTGAAGTTATGAACTATACTGAAGAGCCTGTAGCCTACACCTTGACAATAAGTGATGAACCCAGTGATGTCGCGAATAATCATGATGATGAAATCGTCAATGCTCAACCTTCAATTCAGCCACTAGACACTGGACACTTTTATGATTTAAGTCTGAATTCAGTTTTAAGTCGAGACATAGCGGCAAAAGAACCAAGTGCAACGCTGGTGTACCATAGCTATGAATTGGCATTGCCAAAAGGATTAGCTAATGTTGAAGTCCTATTAGATGGTCAAGGACATGATGTAGATATGGCAGTTCGTTTAGACCAGCCAATTACTCGTCTAGATGAAGTCGATTTTATCGACAACAGTAGTAGTGCAGTAGCAAGTTACCAGTTACAAACCATCAAAGATACTGTTCTCTATATTGATGTAATGAACTACATGCAAGAAGCTGCCCACTATGAATTACAAGTTATTGCTGAAGCGCCAACTACCGAAAATACTACACCTAACCTAACTAGTGACAGATTATATGCTCCAAATGTTGATGCAAGCCTTCAATCCGATGTCAAGCAAAAGGTCACTAACTTAAGCACTGGAAAACGTCATCAAGGCACTATTACAACTGCTGTTTCTTCTGATTCCGCACAAAATCACAACTTTTTGATTCGTGTTCCAGAAGGTACGAAACGCTTTGTTGCAACATTGAACTCAGATCACGATTTAGACATAGCATTGAAATATGCCAGCCCCATCGAAAGCTATGCACTTAAAAAACAAGGGGGCGATTGGGATTATTTAGATATGAGTCCAGCAAACAACAGTCGCATTCAGGTAGATGCACCTGAAGCAGGATTTTGGTACATCGATGTGATTCAAGCAAACAATCTGCAAGAAGCAGCACCCTATACTTTACAAGTCTATTACCCTTAAATACACCAACAGCTATTCTTGATTTAGTTTTTTGCTTTAGAATCTATTCCCATATCGATTTATCACAAATGCTAAAATGCTATACTAAGGTTACTTGCCTTTTTAGGTTGAAAAGTAATTTTAACTAGATAGCATGTTTTCAAACAAAGTGCGAAAACTGCTGAGGTGTGTTCCAGACAATACAGTAAATGTTTTGATATTGCCACACACGTTTTCAACTTTCGGTGGAACACACCCATATACTAACTATATTTGAGATTTCCTATCGGACCATTTGAAAAATTGCGAATACGGAATGTAGCAATATTTTAAGGACTAGCTTGTGATTGAAGTTAATGCACTCACGAAAAACTTTGGTGACTTTAAAGCAGTTGATAATCTGAGCTTTGAAATTAGATCTGGTGAGGTTTTTGGCTTGTTAGGTCCAAACGGTGCAGGTAAAACAACTACCTTGCGGATGCTTGCCACACTGATAACTCCAAGTAGTGGCTCTGCAACAGTTGCAGGCTTCGATATTGGCAAAGATTCCGAGCAACTTCGCCGAAACATAGGCGTAGTCAATGGTGGTATGGGTTTATACGACCGCTTAACAGGTACTGAAATTTTGAACTACTTTGGGCAGCTCTATAGTATGTCTAAACAAGACATCAAAAAACGTATTGCTCTACTAGATGAGCTTTTACAACTTGGCGATACCCTTTACCGTCGAGCTAGTGATTTTTCAACAGGCATGAAACAAAAGATTGTCATAGCAAGAGCTGTACTCCATGACCCACCTGTAATCTTTTTTGATGAAGCGACTTCTGGACTAGATGTGATGGCAAGACGTGCCGTATTGAATTTCGTCACCGAATATCCAAGTGAGGGACGAGCTGTCATTTACTCAACTCATGTCATGAGTGAAGTGGATGAGCTGTGTCACCGAGCCGCAATTATCTATAAAGGTAAGCTCATCGCT
>CALGZD010000038.1 GCA_937934635.1 uncultured Deinococcales bacterium | reverse complement strand
AACAAGTATTTAGGGTTTAGTGGGATTAAGTGTGATTAACCATTACCTTAAGCTTAAATTGGCATTTCCTATACTTTTAGCGTTGCCACGTAACAACTGTACACACTAAGTGAGTTAATTCTTACTCGTTACGAAGCTCGCCGATTCACTGCTGTTGCAGTGAATCGTGGAACTGCTATTTTTAAACTTCGGATGCATCTCTTAGCTATGCCATAATTTTTAAGTTATACTAGCAAGTGATTTTGATGAAAAGCTTGAAAAGTATTCAAAGAAACCATAGTATTTTAAGGGTTAAGTAGTGAAGATACTGCATACAGCTGATTGGCATGCGGGGCGAAGCCTCAAAGGTGTGGATAGAACACCAGAGATACGTGCTGCGTTATTAGAAATAGCGAATCTAGCCATCGAAGAAGAAGTTGATTTAATTCTTGTAGCAGGTGATTTATTTGACAAAAAGAATCCAAGTGCTGAGGCTGAAGCTGCGGTATACGAGTTCTTTTTGACCATAGGTTCTGCAAATATTCCAAGTGTTGTCATAGCTGGAAACCATGATGCGCCATCAAGATTAGATGCTGCTGCGGGTATGTTGAGTCTTACTAAATCTAAAGTATTTGGCTTAGTTAAGGTTGCGAATGAGGGTGGCCTTTTTGATTTGCCAGTTGGGGATGAAGTTGCACGAATTGCTGCCTTACCCTTTGTTTCTGAAAGGCGTATAGTTCGTGTTGGTGAGTTGTTAGAACAAGATGCAGGTCAGTGGGTTCAGAAATATCGAGAAGGTATGCGGACGCTTATTAGTAACTTGTGTGCTGGTTTCGATAATAAACAGGTCAACCTTTTAATGCTGCATACGACGACCGAAGGTGCAAGCTTAGCTAGAAGTGAATATAGTTTTCACTGTACTGATGATTATACTATTAGTGCAGACATGCTTCCTGAACAGGCAAATTATATAGCAGTTGGACACATTCATAAACCACAAGGTGTAGAGGGCTTTCCTGAAAATACCGCACGCTATAGTGGTAGCTTGATTCAACTGGATTTTGGTGAAGCTGGTGATGAAAAGTATGTCTATATTGTAGAGGCTACGGTTGCTAAACCCACTAAACTTATAAAAGAGTATGTTGTAAAGTCAGGTAAAGAACTTAAACAAATAACGATTGATGTTGATAAAACTGATTTAGATAAAAAACTTAAGACTTTTGAGGATTTTGAAGGTTGGCTTAAGATTGTTTTGAAAGTCAAAGAACCTAAGCCAGGTTTGAAAGATAGGATAAAAGCACAACTTCCACAAGCTTTAGCCATAGAATTTGAATTTCCAGATAGAGAAACTGTGAATGGAGAACGAGAAGCTTTAGATGTTCAGCAAATTAACTTGAGTGATGCCTATAAGCGTTACTATGCTGAGGATAAGGGTGGGATTTTGCGGAAGGAAGTATTGGCTAGTTTTCAAGATTTACTGGCAGATGTAGAGGCAGATAAAGGTCCTGATATGGGGTCTGGGGCATGAAACCATTAAGGCTCGAGCTCTCGGGATTTACCTGCTTCAAGGAAAAAACAGAACTCAGTTTTGAAGAACTTAGCCTTTTTGCAATTTCTGGTGCTACTGGGTCGGGCAAATCCTCAATTCTTGATGCGATGGTCTACAGCCTATACGGGCAGACACCTCGTTTGGGTGGGCGTGGTTTAGAAGCCTTGATGAACCCAGAAGCAGACGAGCTTCATGTGCTCTTTGAATTTGAAGTTGGGCAAGATATTTACCGTGTGTTGAGGCACATGCGACGACAAAAGTCTACTAAAAAAACTACAGGCATAAAGCAGGAAGTTCGGGTTGAAAGACAAGATGACGCTGCTATATGGAAACAATTACCTGAAGTTAATGCTAAAGAGATTGCCTATCGACTCAACCTAATTATTGGTTTAGACTATGACAGCTTTGTTCGGGCTGTTTTGCTACCACAAGGTGCATTTGATGAGTTTTTACGGGGTAGCAATAGCAAGCGTGTCGAGCTGCTCATTCGCTTGCTTGGCTTAGAGAAAATTACCGAGATTCAACAACGTGCAGGCGCAAATGCTAAGTCGGCTAAAGAGCGTATGGGTTTTATAGAACAGCAATTGAGTGAGGATTTTGAAGGTGTGTCTAAAGCTGTACTTAAATCTAGGCAAGATGATTTAAAGATGCTTGCTTTGGAAGAAAAGACAGTTGCCAAAACGAGAGAAAAGTTCAATAAAGATTTTAATGCCTTTCAAGAGCTGCAAGAACAGTTGTCGGAACTGACTGTATTGAGAAAGTCGTTAGACGACTTTAAAAAGCAAGAAAAAGATATTGAAGATGAAGGTGAGCGACTCAAGCAGGCTGAAGCTGCTGAGAAACTTATGCCTCTCTATACTGTAGTTAAAGAGCGAGATAAAGAACTAGAAACTTTGAAGCAAAAGCTACAAGGTTTAGAGAATTCTCGAAAACAGAGCTTACTGAGTTTAAAAGAACTTGAAACATCAAATACAAAAGCTTTAGAGGAAGCTAAGCAAGTAGATAGTATAACTATAAAGTTAGAAAGTTTGGCTGCCTTAGGACCAAAAGTTGAAAGATTAAAAGAACTGGGTGGTTCTATGGAAATGGCTAAGCAAAGTGATTCCAAACTTCAATTTAGTGATAAAGCTTGGCAGGCATTGCAAGAAAAGAAGATTAGGTTGCCGAATTTAAATACTGCTTTACAGGAGGTGGGCGAGCGTGAGAAACAGTATCTACGGGAGAAGGCTCGAGCCGATGCTAGCCAAGAAGAACTTGAAAAACTTGAAGCACAACTAGAAGCGTTAAAAACTAAAGGCACGCAAGCCAAAGAGGGCTTTGAAGAAGCTGAAAAGATATACCAAACAGCAGTACAAGCAAACTATGCCAATTTTCTCCGTAAAGATTTACAAGTTGGTGATGACTGTCCGATATGTGGCAATGAGATAAAAACGTTAGTACAAGGCGATGGAGAACAGGACTTAAAGCGTTTAGAACAAGATGCTGACAAAGCCGAGGAACATTTACTTCAGTTGCGGACTGATTACAAAAGTGCTCAAGCTAAGCATAGAGATATTAAAGAAAAAACTATTGTTGAGCAGGGAGAACGTTTTGAAGAAAGTTTAACTGCTGTGAACAAGGCAAAAGAGTTGCTTAGTGTTTTGCAAAAAGAATTTGCCTTAGACGATATATCGATAAGTATAGTTAATAACCTTGAACAGGAGTATCAGAATGAAAGTCATAGTTTACTAGCGAATCTAGCAAAAACAATTGAAGTCGAGAGTGGTGGGGAAGACCCTGAAAAAGCTGTTGCAAAACTTCGTGCTGAGCGCAGTCGAATTGAACAAGCTGCTAAACAAACCGCTGAGAGACTACAAGAACAAACGCGCCAAAGCGATAAACTTACGGTTGAGTATGATGCTATTGAAAAAAATGTATCGAGTATTGAGGGTAATTTAAAAGAGAAACAAAGAGAGTTGCAACAAGTCTTGAAAGATAATGACTTTGAATCTAGTGATGATTTGTTGCGAGCTTATATCTCTGTTGAAGAGCAAAATAGATTACGAGAAAAGCTAGAAGATTTTCAGAAAAGTAAACAAAGTGCTGAACTAGAGGAAGTAAAGCTAGCTGCAAAGCTTGGTGATAAAGCAGAACAGAGTTTTGATGAAGCTGCCTTTCTACAGTTAACCGATGAGCGTCAAAAAGTTGAAGAGGAGCACAATAGGCTTAATCAAAAACTTGGTACGATTGCTACTGAAATTAAACAGTTAGAAGAAAAGCTTGCTAAAAGCAAAACACTTCAAGACGAGTTACAAACACTAGAAGGTCAAGCTTCTATATATGAACAACTCAATCAAGATTTGCGTCGTGATCGTTTTCCAGAATTTTTGCTAACACAGGTTCAAGAACAACTTGCCTTCCGAGCTTCAAAAATCATGCGAGACACGTCTGATAGTCGCTATGATTTGCGTCTATTAGATGGTGAATACTATGTTGTTGATGCTTGGCACACAGGCGAGATGCGAAATGTGAAGACGCTCTCTGGTGGTGAAACTTTTATGGCTAGTTTATCGTTAGCCCTAGCACTATCCGAAACGGTTGCAGGACATACGGTGCTTGGTGCGCTATTTTTAGATGAAGGCTTTGGCACGCTAGATTCTGAAACCTTAGCAAGTGTTGCCACGGTGCTTGAAGCCTTGACTGAGCAAGGGCG
>CALGZD010000037.1 GCA_937934635.1 uncultured Deinococcales bacterium | reverse complement strand
ACCATGGTTGTATCTGCATCGCTTTGAACAACGAAGCGTAGATAATCAAAGTCTTGCGTAACGGTAATAACATGGTCAGGTGTATTTGCGATGAAACCTGCAGTACAGCTTGCGCCAAATGCTTTAGCAGTTTCTACGTTGCCACCTGCTGCGTATTCGATAGAGATTGGGTCAGGTTGGAAGTTTGGTGCAATGGTTGCGTTGCGGTTTGCGTCGCTGCTACTGCTTGTGTCTGGAGCAACAGGACTGGCAATGCCAAGACGGCGTAAACTATCTAGCGCATTTTGGTGACCAAGTTGTGCTGCTACTGCATAAAGCTGTACGGCACGTTCAAGGTTTCTTTCCACACCTAGACCATCTTCAAGTAGTGAAGCAACATTATTTAGGGCATTCACATCGCCTCGACTCGCTGCCTTTTGATAGAACTGATATGAAGTTGCGTAGTTTTGAGGCACGCCATCACCATTGGCATACATAACACCAAGGTAGGTGTAGGCTAGCGTTTGGTCTAGTTGGGCTAGTGGACCAAAGAGTTCTAATGCTGCTGCATAATTACCAGCATCGTAAGCCGAAATAGCTGCTTCCATAGCTTGGTCAATTTGTGCTTGACGTGCATTATTTTCTTCTTGGGTTGTGGCTGGTGCTGCTGGCAAACCATTATTAGGGGCATTGTTAGCAGAAGGTGCAGTGCCAGGTGCAGTGCCAGGTGCAATACGACCTACCTGAATGCCAGGTACACGATTTCTTTGCAACAAATTGAATGCTTTTCTAACAGGACGTAGACGTCCTTCTGCTACAGCCAAACGAGCATCAGAGAAGAGTAGTGTTGGGATGCCTACAAGCTCACCATTTTCGTTGAAGGCCGCACCACCTGAGTTGCCTGGTGAGATTTTAGCGTCAGTCTTAATCCAGTCTTCGCCACCACGCTTGCCATCTTCTGCCAAGAAACCAGAGACGATACCTTCTGTTGCTGTTAGTGTACGTCCTGAAAAACCTGGGTAACCAAAGATTTGAAGCTCTTCGGTGATAAGCACATCGTCTGAATCACCAATTGGCATGAATGGATAGCTTGAACTCGCTGGTAAACGGTTACCTTTAGCATCGCCAACTATTTTTAAGAGTGCTAAATCTAAACTTTTATCGCCATCTACAAACTCTGCAATATAGGTTGGTGTTGGTTCACTGCGGGCATTAGGTGAAATGTCAATACGAGCAAAGTCAAAAGCGTTGGTAAAACTATTACCTCTAGGCTCACTGACAACATGGTAATTGGTTAGGATATAGCCTTCAGGGCTGATGATTGTGCCTGAACCTAAACTACCTAGTGGATTGCCAGATCGTGGATCAAGGGGTAATACTCTGACAACAGTTTGAAAAATATCTTCTAATATGTCTCGGTCAAAAGATTGCGCTACTGAAAAAGATGAGGCAAAAAATATAAACGAAAAGATAACGGTAAGTAGGGCGCTTTGTAGGGGCTTCTTGGTATGAGACTTTTTGGGGTGGGAATAGTTCATTAATTCTCTTCCTTCAGGGATGTGTAAATCTTTTTACAATATATCGTTGTTTGAAATTGATTGCAGCAAAATTTCCACATAAGTGACCCAACGATGTGTTTTTTGGGGTCTTGAGTTGCAAACGCATAATAGTACGTTTACTTACTATGTGATTATACCTCTTAAAGCTTTAAAGCTTCATGTACGAATGGTGCGCTTGTGATTTAACTCTGTAAGTATTCAGACTGTATAAATACTAAAAAAATGGCGCACCTTGGCAGTTTTTTCGCAAAGCTCAAAAACATGCAATTCCATTTAGTATATATCCTCTAAATGTGAATTTATATGAATTCTAATATAGCCGTTAAGCTGCATTTGCTTCATATATGGGTGGTTTAGATTCAACCTTTGGTACACCTGCTAATGCGGTTTGAACAACTTCAAGACCAGCGCCAGCTTTATGGACGTTTTCGCTGATATGACGTCGCCAGAATTTGCCACCTGGTTGACCTTTGAAGATGTTTAGCATGTGCCGTGTGATGTGGTTGAGGTAGAGGTCTTGCTCGAGCCAACCCTCTATATACTCATACATCGCTTCCACTGCCTCATGCCTCGATAAAGGCGCTTCGCTACTCCCAAAAAAGTGCTGGTCAGCCGTAGCAAAAAGATAAGGGTTTTCATAAGCTGCCCGACCAAGCATCACCGCATCAACGTGTTTGAGGTGCTCATCGCACTGTTCCCACGTTGTGATACCACCATTGATTTCAATTTCTAAGTCAGGAAAAGCGTGTTTGAGTTTGTAGACATCAGCATAGCGTAGCGGAGGAATACTTCGGTTTTGCTTTGGACTTAAGCCTTTTAACCAAGCTTTTCTGGCATGAACACTAAAGCGTTCTGGCTTTGCTTTTGAGACAATATCAACAAAGTTGAGTAAATCTTCATAGCGATCTAAGTCGTCTATGCCGATGCGGTGTTTGACAGTTACAGGGATATTCACTGCTGATTTCATAGCAGCTACGCAGTCAGCAACCAGCTCAGGCTTTGCCATCAAGCAAGCGCCAAAACTACCACGTTGGACACGGTTGCTAGGGCAACCTATATTGATATTCACTTCATCATAGCCATAGTCTTCAGCAATTTTAGCGCACCTTGCTAAATCCTCTGGATTGTCGCCACCTAGTTGCACTGCAATTGGGTGTTCTTCTGGAGAATACGTCAGTAAACGCTCTTGATCACCATGCAAGATAGCGCCTGTAGTAATCATTTCGGTATAGAGCAGCGTTTTCTTTGTTAGCTTTCGCATCAAAAAACGGTAGTGCCTATCCGTCCAGTCCATCATAGGGGCGATGCTGATAGGATAGTGGTTTTGATTAGGCGTTTTCTCAGGCATTTTAGTAAGACAGAGT
>CALGZD010000036.1 GCA_937934635.1 uncultured Deinococcales bacterium | reverse complement strand
CGCTTGAACTTTAACCATGAAGAAGGTGTTAGTCAGGCTACTAAGATTTTAAATAATTTAGGCTTTGAAACACGTCGTACTGGCTAAAGTTGATTTAGCTTAACTCTGTTGTTGTAAAGTCTAAGCGTGTTTTTAAGTAGTACTTCAAGCTCTTCCACTAAAATCACAACCTTGACAATCAAGGTTAAATCTGCGACACTTCTTTTTAATTCCGACTGATATACTCGGAATTAAACTTATTAGGGGTTCTTAGATGCTAGCTATCACTCAAATTTTTAAACAAACTATTTTTATACCTTTATTTTTAATGCTTTTTGCTTTTACATTTGCTCAAGAAGTGAATGTCTATACATCACGTCACTATGAAGTAGATGCACAGCTCTACAAGCAGTTTACAGAAGAAACAGGCATCAAAGTAAATATCATTGAAGCAAAGGACAGTGCGCTGCTCGAGCGCATCTTAGCAGAAGGCAGACGTAGTCCTGCGGATATCCTAATCACTGCTGATGCAGGCAGACTGTGGCAAGCAAATTCAGCAGGTGCTTTTCAATCTATAAGCGATATTGAAGCACTAGAAAACGTTGATGAAAATTTGCAACACCCAGAAGGCTACTGGACAGGCATAACCAAACGTGCCCGAGTTATCTTCTACAAAAAAGGCACAGTAGACCCAAGCGAATTATCAACCTATGAAGCACTGACCGATGACGTTTGGGAAGGACGTGTGTGTATTCGTTCTTCAAGTAATATCTATAATCAATCGCTGTTAGCGTCAATGATTGCCAATAGCGATGTCGAAACTGCAGAGACTTGGGCTGAGGGAATGGTTAGAAATTTTGCTCGAGCCCCACAAGGTGGAGACACAGATCAAATTAAGGCAGTAGCCGCAGGTGAGTGCGATGTCGCCGTTGGCAACAGCTATTACTATGGTCGCTTAGCAAATTCTGAACGCGCAGCAGACCAAGACGTTGTTGAGCAAGTTGGCATCTTTTTTCCTAATCAAGAAGATAGAGGCACACACATCAACATCAGTGGACTTGGTTTATTGAAAAGCGCACCTAATCCAGACAATGCCAAAACATTAATCACCTTCCTAGTGAGTCCTGAAGTACAAGCCAAGTTTGCATCTGCCAACAATGAATTTCCAGTTGTTGAAGGGGTTGAAGCAAATGACGTTCTGGCAAGCTGGGGTGACTTTACAACAGACGCTATAAACGTTTCTTTATATGGCGAGCTAAATCAATCAGCAGTTCGTATCTTTGATCGTGTTGGTTGGCCATAAGCGACTTTCACTAAAAACTCTACTTGAACCACAAGCCTTTATCCCCGTTCATTAGTAAACCCCTGTAATCAAATACAGGGGTTCTTTATTTGCTTTGGAAATATACTAATAATTTCTATACAAAAAAGTCAGGGACTAACTCATTAATTTCAAGACTCTGGTCTACCTGATACTTCCGTAAATCAGTAACACCAGCCTCTTTCATAACCTCATCATCTATAAAGAAGTTTCCTGTACATTCTTTACTATCACGAATCAATATTTCATAAGCAGCATCTGCCATAATTTCTGGCGTGCGGCTCTTTTCAGCCATCATGTCGCCACCAAGAAGATTACGAACAGCAGCAGTAGCAATTGCCGTACGAGGCCACAAGGCGTTAAAAGCAATACCATCAGACTTAAACTCACCTGCCATGCCCAGAACACACATGCTCATGCCAAACTTAGCCATGGTGTAGGCTACGTGGTTTTGAAACCAACGTGTTTCCATATTCAGTGGGGGTGACAAATTTAAAACATGTGGGTTATCGGCTTTTTTCAGATAAGGAATTGCTAGTTTAGACGTTAGAAATGTGCCTCGTGTATTGATAGAGTGCATGAGGTCATAGCGCTTCATATCAACTGCTTCAGTACCTGATAAATTGATGGCACTAGCATTATTGATAACAATATCTATACCACCAAATTCAGCAACTGTTTTATCCATCGCTTCTTGAATCATCTCTTCAGAGCGGATGTCCACCACACAAGCTAAGGACTGTCCACCTGCTTCTTTCATTTCATCCGCAGCAGTATAAATCGTACCTTCAAGTTTTGGATGTGGTTCAGTTGTCTTTGCAGCAACAACAATATTTGCACCATCTTGGGCTGCACGCAGACCAATCGCTTTACCTATGCCACGACTCGCACCTGTTATAAATAATGTTTTACCTTTTAAACTCATAGCAAGCTCCTTATATTAGCTAAATTTAGAAAAATCAGGTTCACGACGTTCCATAAAGGCTTGCATCACTTCCATAGCCTCTGGTGATTGCAGACGCTCTCCAAAGAGCTTGCCCTCTTCTGCCATCGTTTGTGCAATCACTTCTGCATTGCCTTTTTTCAAAAGCATCTTCGACAAACGCAGTGCTTCTGGTGCTTTTTGGGCGAGGGCTTGCGCTTTTGACCAAGCCAAGTTCTCTAAATTATCTGCTGACGTAGCTTCATTGATAATGCCTACTTCTGCTGCCTTTGTTGCTGAAAATGCATCTCCAAGAAGTAACAACTCTGCTGCTTTTCGCTGACCCATAATCTGCGGAATCAGGTAACTAGAGGCTGCTTCTGGTACAAGCGCTAGATTTACAAAAGGAAGCTGAAACTTAGCGTCTTCGGCTGCATATGCTAAGTCGCAATGCAAAAGCAAGGTTGTACCTATGCCGATTGCTAAACCATTCACTGCTGCTACGATTGGTTTTTCTGCTGTGCTAATTGCTCTTAAAAAACGAAAGACAGGACTTTCTGCACCCTGAGGTGGGTTTTGTAAAAAATCGTTGAGGTCATTGCCACTAGTAAAACTATCTTCACTACCAGTGATATAGATAGCTCTGATGCTAGCATCGCTACCTGCTTGTTCAATTGCATCTGCCATTGCGCTGTACATCACAGTTGTAATGGCATTCTTCTTTTCTGGACGGTTCAATTGGATGCGTTGGATAGTGTCTTGCTGACTAACGAGAATGTGCTCGGACATGTAGACTCCTTTTTGGTAAGGCTTTTGTAAATTTTGTACTCAGTATAAAGTTTTTTGCGCTAAATACCAAACCTTGTATTTTCATGTCAAGCAAATTGAATTCTGGTTTGATGACAGTCACTACAAATACTCTCGTTTTCGTTTTTTATCTCATAAGAGGTAGGGTTGACTATGAAGATAGGTGAAGAACGTGGAGAAAGTGGAGAAGGTGTTCCAGGTTGGATATTGCGCTACGTCTATCGTCCATTAATTAGAACAACAGCTACTCGTTTTAGAAAAGCGATGGCTAATTATAAGAACACTTAAAGTACCTACAGGACTATGTATCTAAGATATATCTGACATGTAGAAGACTGAGAAATGAACGAACCCCGCGGCAAGCCGACGGGGTATCACAAGGAAATTTTGTCTGGCAAGCCATACGTCGATTCGGTTTGTTTGCGAGGCAAGCCTCGGGGAATTCATCATCCCTGTTCATTATTAAACATATTTTTGACTTAGCACTATTTTAGCCCATCAATAAAAACATTGATGCGTTCAGAAAATAGTTCATAGCTTGGCGCACCTTGAATGACAACGCCTTTCACTATTTTGTCAGCATCTATATAGCCAAGCATAAAACTTGGTGTAGCAAAGATGTTAACACTCATAGCATCATCCATATCTTCGTTGATTGCATCTTTATAGCGCCGTTCTTTGGTGCAGGTCGTTAAGGCTTCAAGATCAAGATCATAGTCCTTAGCTAGATCCATCAGCAAATCAGCGTTTTTTCTACCCGAATGGGCATATACATCATTAAGAATTTTAAAGTGCTGTACGTCATCTACTTGTTCACGCATACACTCGCTAGCAAGAGCTGCTTTTGCTGAAATCGCACCACCAACGCCGACAATGTTCTTGTAAACAAAAGCTATCTGCTGGGTATCTATAAATTGGCTTGTGAGTTTAGGCAAGATATCAGTATGAAAGCTAGCACATGATGCACAGTTAAAATCGCTGAACTCAATCAAAATCACTTTTGCATCTGGAGAACCAAAATAACTATCACCATAGATAGGCATAGTGGCAATGCTGGTATCTCGTAAGTTAAAAGCTTTGATGACTTTTGGTAGACCTATAAGTGATGGGTTGGCATCATCGGTGCCTGTGTTATTAGTAGCTAAATTGTTATTAGTAGCTATATTGCTGATGGTCATTGTTTGGGCTCGAGCCTTCATAAAGGTCCCAGCTAAGGTTCCAACAAAAATAACTACGAAAACAAAAACTATTATCGCTTGAAGAACAACGTGATTAGAAAAATGCTTAAAAAGCATAGAGGATCCTAAAATAATTTTATAATTTGATTATGTCTACAATAATGTACCTACAGTAATGACAAACCAACAAAATTTATCATTATTTCAAGGCTTGTTGAAAACTATGTACTGTGGTTTTACTAAATCAAGCATTAAGCTATCTCTCACAAAAAATGAATTCAATCCCTTTTCTCTAAAGCTTTGTATAGGAGGTAAAGGGGGTATTGACGAAAGCACTAAAATCCACTACTATGATGTTAATGTGTAATTTACACATTAACATCTTGTCATGTATTCCACTACATAAAGATGTCTTATTTCAACAATG
>CALGZD010000035.1 GCA_937934635.1 uncultured Deinococcales bacterium | reverse complement strand
CCACGAGATTCTTTGCGGTTGTATGCAGCGTGGGTGAGTTGCTCAGCGTTATCTAGCAAGAAGCCAAGCTCGAGCGCTTCCAGTAGCTCCGTATTATACTGCGTACCTGTATCCTCCACACCGATATTCTTAGCACGTTCTTTAAGCTCTTTAAGCTTTTCAATCTGCAAAGAAAGTGTTTCATCTGTGCGGAATACACTAGCGTTGTCCTGCATGGTTTCTTGAAGTTCTTTACGAATGATACCCACACGCTCAGTACCTGAACCATTTTTAGTACGGTTAAGGAGTTCTTCTGCACGCTCAGTTGGGTTGTTTGGTAAGTCAACAAAGCTTTGTGTTTTTGCAGCATAAGAACTAGCAAATTTACCAGCACGACGACCAAAAACGATAAGGTCGCCTAGAGAGTTTGTACCCAAACGGTTTGCACCATGGAGAGACGCACAAGCACATTCACCTGCTGCAAATAGTCCAGGAACAATTGTGTTGTTACCATCACGAATGACTTCTGTATCGATGGTAGTTGGTATGCCACCCATTGCGTAGTGTGCAGTTGGTTGAACAGGCACAGGCTCTTTGAGTGGGTCAACACCTAGGTAGATTCTTGAGAATTCAGTGATGTCTGGTAGACGCTTCTCGATGATTTCACCATCGATGTGTGTAAGGTCTAGCAAGATGTGGTCATTGGCTTTACCAACACCACGACCTTCACGGACTTCTAGGTACATCGCTCTAGAAACCATGTCACGAGGTGCTAAATCTTTAATGGTTGGTGCGTAGCGCTCCATGAAGCGTTCACCTTCGCTGTTACGCAAAATGCCACCTTCACCACGAGCACCTTCGGTTAGAAGTACGCCAATCTTGTATAGACCTGTTGGGTGAAACTGGAAAAATTCAGGGTCTTCAATAGGTAAGCCACGACGGTACAAGATGCTAGTCATGTCGCCTGTTAGGGCGTGAGCATTACTGGTTACTTTGAACATACGTCCAAATCCACCAGATGCCATGATAGTTGACTTTGCTTGGAAGGTATGGAGTTCGCCGTTTGCAAGTTCGTAAGCGACTACGCCTGAACATTCGTTTTCGTCTGTTAAAAGAACATCAAGTACGTGAAATTCGTTGAAGAAAGTGACGTTGTTTTTAATAGCTTGTTGATAAAGGGTTTGCAGAATCATGTGACCAGTGCGGTCGGCTGCGTAGCAAGCACGTTCTACAGCGCTTTTACCAAATTCGCGTGTGTGACCACCGAATTTACGTTGTGCAATTTTACCTTCGGGGGTTCTTGAGAATGGCAGACCCATGTGCTCGAGCTCATACACTGACTCAATCACGTCATTGGCGAACATCTGCGCGACATCCTGATCAGTTAAGTAATCGCCACCCTTGATAGTATCAAAAGCGTGCCACTCAGCTTTATCTTCAGTAACATTACCAAGAGCAGCACCAACGCCACCCTGCGCTGCACCTGTGTGTGAGCGTGTTGGATAAAGCTTAGAAATAACAGCGACAGAAACATCTGGATTTTGAGATGCATAGTGCGCTGCCATAAGACCAGCACCACCAGCACCTACAACAATTACATCAAACTTATGAAGTGTTGCCATTATTGACTTCCTCCATCTAGGCTACGTACAGCGTCGCCCATTTCAGAAAAATCGAATGCCCATAGGGTCATAGTACCCATGATAAAGATAATACCTGCAATTGAAAATAGGATGATTTTAGCCCAGAAACGGCGACCTGGTTGTTTAAAATAGTCTTCGATGCTATAGCGAAGACCATTGATGCCGTGAAGCATAGCAAAGAAGAGTAGGAAGGTATCATAGACCTTTACCCAACCTTTGCTTAAGCGGCTAGCTACATAGTTATAATCGACATCGTTAACATTGATTTGAATGTTGCCCATCCAGATGTGTCCAAAAACTAGGAAGATTAGGATAAGTCCAGAGACACGCATGAAGACCCACCATGCAAGTTCGCTATTGGTGCTGTACATGGCTTTGGCTTGATTTAATGTTTTTGCTTTAACAGCCACAGTAGTTCCTTAAAAAATCTCTGGTAGGACTTTGATTAATATTGCAAAGCCTAAACCAGCAGTGAGAACAAGGACGGCGTACCACATCTGACGTTGCCAATGGACACCCCACTCGGTGAAGTCCATGATGATGATACGTAAGCCATTGAGTGCATGATAGATAACGCCACCCATAACCAGAATAAGACCAATACGAAATGGCCATTGGTGATAGAAGGCCAAGAAGGCATTGAATACCTTAGGTCCATACATCACTAGACTTATGTCAAGAACATGAAGCAGCAAAAAGAGAGCTATTGCAACACCTGATAGTCGGTGCAGAATAAAAGCCCATTGCCCTTCTCTTCCACGGTACATACTAAAACCTCCATGTAGAAAGGTTCAAAAACTTTCTACATAATTAAGTACTCAAATGCTAGCACAACAGAGCGTTGTAAACAGTGTTCAAAACTCTCTTTTAGGACAAAAAATATGTGAAAAGTCGCAGATGTGATGTTTGTTATAGGACTATTGTCGAATAAAGAGATTAAAAATGCTTGTCTAGGGAATACGAGTTACATTTTGTGACGACTAAATTGGTCGGGGTGATGGTTTTTGAGTGGGGGAGGGGGTGGGCTCGAGCCCACAAAAAAAATCACATCAATACGTTTGAAATACTGATGTGATGAAAAAGCCTGTACGCTATTTTGTTTATTTTGTTTAGCTATATGCGTTTGTCAAATTTGGGCGGGATGCACCCTTAAGCTGTCAAATCTTGTAAACCTTCCAAATTCAGCGTATATGTCCCCCGTGTACCAATTGCCAATCCTTCATCACGTAGCTCAGCCATTGCCATTGAAACACTGACTCTAGTAGCCGTTATCATGCTAGCTAGCTCTTCATGTTTAAGGTTAGTTACAAGCTTGACATCACCACTAGGAAGCCTTTCGCCATAAGAGTTTGCTTGTTCTAATAAGACTTTTGCAAGGCGGACCTTAACAGGTGCATAAGAAGAAGAAAGTTGTTCACGACACTGAAACAAGTGTCCTGCAAGAATTTCTGTAAAGGTCATAGCAAAATTTGGTGCTTCTTGTGCGAGGCGAACGTATTGGTCTCTGCTGACAGGACAGGTTGTAGTGTCTGCTATCGCTATTGCATCAACTCTATAATGTGCAGAGCTACGTAGAAATGCTTCGCCGATAAAATCATTCGGACCACAAACAGCTAGGATACGTTCACTGCCGCTAGCAGTAGGCGTGACAAGCTTTACTTGACCTGTAGAGATAACATGTAAATCTGTTGCAGGGTCACCTGCGTAGAAGATGACATCTCCTTTTGAAAAACGCTTATCAGGACAAACTTGCATAAATATACCCATGTCATGTTCATTGACCCGACTGGTAAACTCAGTATCTTTTAACACCCATGGTTCCATGTTTTACTCCTTACGTTACTAAATACACGTGATTAATATATACGTGATTAAATACTGGACAGGCTTAGGGTTTGAATATTTATTAAAAATAAATAGCAATAACTATGATAGCGGTGTATTCAATTTGAATACTTGATTTTTAGGATGTTCCAATAGCTTAAATGTCTTAACAGTGTACAAAGTCCAGTATATAAAGTCTTTAGGGTGTACAAACCTTTGACATCGCTTTGACATTGCATAGTTATTCCATAGTAATAAAATAATATCGCAAATTCATCACAAAAATTACCATACAGTCCTAGATTGGTATTTAAGCTAAAAATTTAGTAAAAAGGTAGGATAAAAGAATATACAAACCTAATATTTAGCATATACAAACATTATACATTGTGAGTAGAGAAACAATTCCATAAACTATAAACTCAGATGAACTGCTGCTGGAACTTATGTGTGTTGGGTTTGTGCATGTATATGTATGTCATACCAAGTTGAGTTGTGTGACAATATTGTTCATCTAAATTTAAGTGTTTGTAATCCCATCGGCTTTCTGTGTGGTCCGTTCATTTTAAGAAAACAACGAACTTGACCAAATGTATGATGCTTGTGAGTGTTTATATGTGTAAGCTAATCAGGTGATAAATACTCTTCTGGTTTTAGTTGGTCTATTGTTTTTATATCTAGGTGGCGAATTGCTTGTGCGAAATGCTAGTCACTTAGCTGAACACTTGGGATTAAGTCGAATGATGGTTGGTTTGACGGTCGTTGCCTTTGGCACGTCTAGCCCTGAATTAGCAGCAAGTTTATCTTCTGTGCTTCAAGGTGTTCCTGATTTGGCGACAGGTAACGTTATTGGTTCAAATATAGCCAATATTGGTCTTATCTTAGGTATCACTGCACTTTTTTTGCCCCTCAAATCAGATCGAGCATTTATTACACAAGAGTTACCCATCATGCTTTTTGTTATGTTTGCTATGCTAGCTGTTTTATTTGATAATCAGATAGGACGGGTTGATGGTGCAATTTTATTCTCACTACTTATTGCTTATATTATTAGCAATATTGTTAAAGTAAAGCGTTCAGGTAAGAAAGACAGTGCTAGCATACCTTCAGGTACTGTAAAAACTGGGATAGTAGAAGAGGTAAATCAGGAAACGATTGCTGCTTCTCATGAGCATAGCCAGCTTCAACACCAACACTATCAAACCGATCATCATGCTGATGATAGCGATCATCTAGCACAACGCTCCACTAAACACCTCATCAGGCTTATTTTGGGAAGTATTGCTGGTGTTGTGGTTTTAGTGTTAGGAGCACAGTCATTGATTCGTGGTGGCGTAGCTATTGCGACAGCTTGGGGGGTTTCTGAAAAGGTTATAGGATTGACGTTAGTGGCTGTTGGTACTAGCTTACCAGAACTAGCTAGCTCTACTATTGCGGCAATTCGCAAAGAGACAGATTTGATTCTTGGTGGTGTTGTTGGCTCAAATATCTTCAATGTTTTAGCAATACTTGGTGTGACAGCACTGGTTAAACCTATCAATACAACATTTGCCACAGTGCAATATGACTTAGTCATAATGCTCTTCTTCTCATTTGTATTACTCGTTTTTATGATGCAACGCCGAAGCTTAAACCGTATAGAAGCGTTTATTTTGCTTTGTATGTATGTCGCTTACTCAATCTATTTGTTCCTATAAGTTGGATAAGGCTAGAAGAGTTGAAGCACAAGTGTTTGTGTGAATATCACCTAAAACATAGATGCCGTGACCGTGTAGAACACGCTTATGAGCGTAGCCTTCGTCTACTAGAGTGTCGTACACATTTAGAGTGTCGTAAACATTGAATTCATCTGAGTGGATTGTAGAACCTTCTGCAACATTCTCTTTGATGATTGGGAAAACTGTTTTACGCTTAACATTAGGAACAACTACAGCTTCAATTTCACCTTCGTCACGGTTCGCAATTCCGAAAACTTTAGTTCTCTTCTCAGAACCACGACCACGCTTAGTCGTAGCTTTATAACGTGGTTTACCTCCGATATAATACCGAAGTGAATCATAAATGTCATAATCCCAGTCAATACACAAGGTTTTCAAGCCTTTATCCTTCGGTTATTTCGCAATCTTTGCGACTATATCTTTATGACATTCATCTTTCAGTTTAGTATAAGTTTCATCAACTTCTGAATCACCTTTGAAAATATCGTTACCTTCGTCTAGTGCTTCTCTAACAAGCTTGCAGATTCTCCAAGGAGTGATATATATATGTCTAAACTCAAATTGGTGTTACTACGCTTTTAGCAGTATATTGACCACTTTTCTAGCTGTTATACCGAAGTGAATCATAAATGTCATAATCCCAGTCAATACACAAGATTTTCAAGCCTTTATCCTTCGGTTATTTCGCAATCTTTGCGACTATATCTTTATGACATTCATCTTTCAGTTTAGTATTAGATTATTTTTTGCATCGGCTATTAGTAACAGGAATCAGAGTGAGTCATAAATACGAACGACAATCAAGCTGAGTTTTTATGTTACGCAGTCCACAAAAAAATACCAAGCTAAATAGCAGCTTGGTATTAGAACTTGTTTTTGAGTTACTTTAGTGTGGTAAAAGCCTAGCGTGACGAAAGTAATGGGCTAAAACCTGATGATTTATCTTTCACTATTCTAGTGCCGTCTAGCATCGGACCTGTACGACCATAGCGCACAACTTCAATTTCTAACTGACGCACTCCCCAGGTTTTTGCTTCGTTGTAAGTTGG
>CALGZD010000034.1 GCA_937934635.1 uncultured Deinococcales bacterium | reverse complement strand
GTCGTAAACAATGCGAACTTCGTCAGAATCTCTATTAAATGCTTCTTGTATGAGTTCAAATGCTTTATCAACAGTCAAGAAGTTATCGTAAATATCTCGACTAACTGCCCCTCCATTTAAGTAAGTAGCATCTGTTAAGTTTTGGTTTTCAACCGTTAATGTGGCTGCTTGTGTGAAATCAGGTAAACAAAAACAAATCCTTTGAAAGTCAACAACATAGTTTTCAAAGTTATTATCCTGCCATAGTGTTTGGTTGTTAAGAAAGTCTTGATAGGCTGCATCATCAACAGGTGGTGTAGTTGGACCGTCAGGATTTGGTACCTCTACTTCAAAACTAACAGTTGCCATAGATTTCAAACCAAAAGCGTCGGTTGCTTCAGCGCTGACCGTATAACTACCATTTTGTGGTGCTGTCCAATCAAAGTACCAACGTGCAGTCGAAGTGCTCTCCTGACTTTGTTGTTCAAGAGACGTTTGATTTGCTTCACCCAAAAGCTGCCCATTTTCGAAAAGTTGAACACTGCTTAGATTGTTTTCAGCATCTTCAGCTTCAAGGTTAATTCTGAGCGAAGAATTTAAAAATATATCAGCTTCTTCTGGACTCGTAATGCGCACGGTAGGTGCGGTGTTTGTTTGTCTTGCCTGTAAAACGCAAGAGTTTATTAATGGCAGTATTAATATTAAGCAAAGATAGCGCTTTAGTACAAAATGGCTATATTTCATTGTTGAACCCTCTCCATCTGTTCCCTGTAAGGTTTACTAGTAAGGTCTACTAGGATTTTGTTGAAGTCACATCATCTTTGACAAACTTGTACAAAATCAGCAATCTTTTTCCCTAAATAAATTCTTTCAGCAGTTGCAAAAAGATTCCAGCAGCTAGAAAAGCTTTCAAATTACCGTTTGAAGGCATAGTAGGCTTATTATGAATATCAATAAGAAATTGATGGTGCTGGAATTACTAATCCAAATGCCATTTATTAGTTTATCGTTAAATTAAAGGAGCTTGTTTTAACTCTTGCTTAATAGCTTACCCATATAGCTTTAGCCGTATAGATAAAAGCTGATTTTTATTGCCCATTATCAAACCATTAAGCTGTACTTACAATTTTGGTACAAAACTAAGGCAGTCATCATAATGAGCGTGTTAAACTACGACGTTTGCAGTAAAAGAGCTTGATTAGTGGGTGCTTTTGCCAATTTTATGCAAACTAACTTATGCAAGTGTAATTTAAGTAGTTAGTCATTATTTTCTGGGCTATATATTTTTTAACTTGATGACGCTTTTCAGCTCTCTTAAGTTGGATGACATTTTGAAGCTGAGGATGCGCTTTATATGTAATTTAGATGGCATATCATCGAACTTGAGTGTACTAGACTAAGCTTTATTTATACAGTAAATTAAAGTAATACATTTAAACAAAAGATTTAAAAAGAAGGGTTTTATCAAAATGTTAGGCGTTGGAGTTCTTACCAAACTATTTGACACAAATGATCGAGATGTTCGCAAACTTGAGAACCAAGTTGTCAAGGCTGTAAATAACCTAGAAGCACAGATGGAGCAAGTGCCAGATTTGGCAGCGGCTTATGCTGACTTGCGCAGAAGACACTTAGAAGAAGATGAAAGCTTAGATGACTTGATGCCAGAAGCTTTTGCGCTCGCAAGAGAATCTATGAAGCGCAATATGGGTATGCGTCACTTCGATGTTCAGCTTATTGGTGGTGCAGCGTTACATCAAGGCAAGATTGCTGAGATGAAAACAGGTGAAGGTAAGACTTTTGTTGCGACTTTGGCATTGGTGCTCAATGCTATTCCTGGCAAAGGCTGTCACTTGGTTACAACCAACGATTATCTAGCAGAAACTGGTGCTGAGTGGATGTCACCAATTTTCCGTGGTCTTGGTCTGACTATCTCAGTTATTACAAATACGAGTACGCCTGAAGAACGTCGTGCTGCTTACTTGAGTGACATTACCTACATGACAAACAGTGAGCTGGGCTTTGATTATCTTCGAGACAATATGGCTTTCAGACCTGAAGGTCTTGTGCTTCGTGCTGATCACCCATTGCACTTTTGTATTATTGACGAGGTTGATTCTATTCTTGTTGATGAGGCACGTACGCCCCTTATCATTTCTGGTCCTGCTGAAGTTGCGTCTGATATGTACTTTAAAATGGCGAAGCTTGTTAAGCAGCTCGAGCGTGGGGAAACAAACGAAGATGAAAAGATTCCTCCAACAGGTGACTACACCACCGATGAAAAAACCAAAGATGTCCACCTGACAGAGCAGGGTATTGCCAAAGCAGAACAAATCCTTGGCATTTCTGATATGTTCAGCCCTTCAAATATGGAAAATGGGCACATGTTACGTCAAGCTTTGCGTGCTCGTGAGCACTATCATCGTGATCAAAGCTATGTTTTGGATGAAGCGGGTCAAATTGTCATTGTTGATGAGTTCACAGGACGTTTGATGCCAGGTAGACGCTTTGGTGAAGGGCTTCACCAAGCGATTGAGGCTAAAGAAGGTGTGAAGATTGAGCGTGAAAATCAGACCTTAGCTACGATTACCTATCAAAACTTTTTTAAGCTCTACGACAAAGTATCTGGAATGACAGGTACGGCAAAGACAGAAGAAGACGAATTTAAAGAAATTTATGGCATGGGTGTTTTGGTTATTCCGACCAACAAGCCAATTTTGCGTGATGACCGCAATGATGTTGTTTACCGCAGTGAAACTGGTAAGTATAACGCTGTGGTCAATGAGATTGAAGAAGTTGCTCAAACAGGGCAGCCGATTCTGGTGGGTACAGTCACGATTGAAGCTTCTGAAAAATTGTCAAAGATGCTGACAAAAAGAAAAGTTGCCCACAAGGTGCTTAATGCTAAATATCATGAGAAAGAAGCAGATATTGTAGCGCAAGCAGGGCGTAGTGGCGCGGTAACGATTTCTACCAACATGGCGGGTCGTGGTACTGATATTGTTTTAGGTGGCAACCCTGAAATGATGATGCGTCAAAGCCTCGAAAGTCAAGGTGTTGAGCGCTATGACCGTGAAACTGAATTGTTCATTAAAGCAATTATGCTTGGACGTAGTGATGAGGCTAGAGAGTTAGCTAGAACCATCCCTGAGCTCCCTGCTGATATTATTCCAAGACTTGAAAAAATCCGTGATGAAGCTAAACAAGATCAGCAAAAGGTGCTTGACTTAGGTGGTCTTTATATCATTGGTACTGAGCGTCACGAATCACGTCGCATTGACAACCAGTTGCGTGGTCGTGCTGGTCGTCAGGGTGATGTCGGTGCGAGCCGATTCTTTGTGTCTTTTGATGACGATCTCATGCGTTTGTTTGCCAATGAGCGAGTTCTAGGCATGATGGATAGCCTTGGCATGGATGATGAAACACCGATTGATAACAATATGGTGACAGGTGCAATTGAACGTGCTCAAAAGCGGGTTGAAGACCGAAACTTTGGCATTCGTAAACAGCTTCTTGAATTCGACAATGTTATGAGTAAACAGCGTGAAGTGATTTATGCACAACGTCGTGAGATTTTGCTTGGTGGCAATATCAAAGATGATGTTTTGGATATGATTGCTGAGTATACCGATACACATGTACAAGCTACGCTTAATCCGGAGCTTGAGATGGAAGAACTTGATATTGCTGGTATGAAGACTGCCTTGGTTGAAGCAGTTCCGAATCTAGAGAGTTTTGATTTTGAGAACTTACGCGGTTTAGATGCGGATGAAGCTACTGATGAGCTGGTTCCAGTGATTGAAGCAGCTTACGAAGCTAGAGAAGAAGAACTTGGTAGCGAGCTTATGCGTGAGCTCGAGCGCTACATAGTCCTCCAAGTCGTTGATCAGCATTGGAAAGAACATCTCTACTCGATGGATGTTCTTAAGCAAGGTATTGGTCTGCGTGGCTATGGTCAACGCAACCCTATTCAAGAATACGGTACTGAAGGCTTTGTGCTTTTTAACGAAATGAAAGACAGTATTCGTTTAGATGCTGCAAGATTGCTCTTTAGAGTACAGGTCAATAACGAACAAAACTTACAACGTGAGAGACGCAGTACGTCACAAGATAATTATGGTTCAACTGCTGATGTGCAAGCGAGTAGTGCTATGCAACAAGCTCAAGCGCAACAAAGAGGACGTAGCGGACCACAGGCACTGAATAGAAAGCAGCGTCGTCAAATGGAAAAACGCAATAAGGGACGTGCTTGAGCGGTATGCCATCACAAAATAAAGCACTAAATAAAGCACTAGATAAAGCACAGTATGAACGTATAGATAACATAGAACTAGCACGTTTGGACAATGGTATGACTGTGGTCGTTGAAACTATGCCATGGTTGTCTTCAGCTAGTATGAATTTTAGTTTCCCTCTAGGAACAATTGGCGACCCTGTTGGGCAAGAGGGCAGTAGTGTGGTGCTCTATGACTGGCTCGAGCGTGGGGCTGGTGACCTGAATTCAGTTGAACTTGCAAATGCTTTCAACGACCTTGG
>CALGZD010000033.1 GCA_937934635.1 uncultured Deinococcales bacterium | reverse complement strand
AATAAGTCGTGAGTCTGAGGGTAGTGCTGAGAGTTTTGAGAGTAAAGAAGCTAGAACAGATAAGCAAAATATTGCCAGTAAAAATATTGCTAGTAAAAAGATTGCTAACGAATTTGATGAAGTTAAAGATGTTGGTGAATCACTCGATTCATTAAAGCCTGTAGATAAACCTGTAGGTAAGCCTGTTGCTGAAAGTGGGTCTACAGTAGATAGTAAACCAGAAGTAGCTCAGGTAGAGCCTAACAAACCAGTTTTTGATGATAGGTTAAGTCAAACTGAAAATATAGATAATGCCCCACAAGATAAAAGAACTTTAGAAGATGAGTCAGTAAGGTTTGGTAGTTTTCCAGAGAAGAAGACTAATAAGCTGGAATATAGTCGAGACAAGGCAAATAGGAAGAGCTCGAGCTTTACCTTAGAAGATATAACAGACCAAGATTTTTCTAATGATACTGTCGCAAAACCAGGCTTTGTAAGTAAGTACAACCGAGATAAAAAGCAAGAAAGCCTCGAAGAGGTTTTTTCTGACGTGCGAAATGAAGTCAAAGATGATGTAAAAGATTTAGAAAAGAATACTCAAAATCGTGAAGCTGGGTTTGATAGTAATTCCTCTTTTGATACTCAAGATTTTGATACTGTCGAGGATAGCTTTGATGATATTCGTGAAGTCTTTGATACGAAAACAACAAAAATGTCTACTAATGTGAAAGATAGCGTGGAAACAGCTTCGGTGCAAGATGGAATTAAAGATACCTTAAACCAAGTAACTAAAGATATTAGAGATAAACAATCGGATCTTGGTAAAAATTTAAACTAATTGATTGCGTGAAGTTGTAGTGAAGTTGTAATGAAGTTGTAGTGTTAACACACCTGACAAATTATGTTGTTGACAAATCATCTTAAAGAGACTAGGATTGAAGCATTATGGTATTTGAATTGAAGCAAAAATCAATACAACTGCTGCTGACAAGTGGGGTGAATTAGCGAGTTTTAGTTACTTGTTTTTTCACGCCCTAACCATGTAGATATCAAAAGGATGTCAAGGTTAGGGTTTTTTTATGCATTGTAATGTTGAGCATATCTAGCATATCTGGCAGTAGGTTGATAAACTTGAACAACATATAGGAGTGAAATTATGTCTGATATAAAAGAACAGGCAACAGCCTTTGAAAGCAGTAAATATAACCCACATGAAATAGAACCCAAATGGCAGACGATTTGGCAGGATAGTAAATTGTACGAAACTGATTTGTACGATGATTCCAAGCCCAAATATTATTTTTTAACCATGTACCCATACCCAAGTGGCGACTTACATGTCGGTCACTGGTACGCTGAAGCCCCTGCTGACGCTGCAGCACGCTATAAGCGTATGCAGGGCTATAACGTGTTATTTCCGATGGGTTTTGATGCTTTTGGTTTGCCAGCAGAAAATGCTGCGGTTAAGGCTGCAAAAAGGGGAGAGAATGTACACCCTGCGACCTTGACTTATCAGCAAATTGAGAGCATGAAAAAGCAGTTTGTACAAATGGGTGCAATGTTTGACTGGAGTAAAGAAGTTGTTACCTGTGATCCCGAGTACTACAAATGGAATCAATGGTTATTTATCCAGTTTTTAAAAAAGGGTTTAGCCTATAAAAAGTATTCCCCTGTAGATTGGTGTCCGAGTTGTAATACAACCTTGGCTCGAGAACAAGTTATAGGTGAAGAAAGAGTTTGTGACCGTTGTGGTACACCTGTTATCAAGAAAGATTTGAACCAGTGGTACTTCAAAATTACAGATTATGCAGATGAGCTTTTGGAATTTGAAGGCTTAGATTGGCCTGACAAAGTCAGAATCATGCAAACCAACTGGATTGGTCGCAGCGAAGGTGCTGAGATTGATTTCAAAAGCGCTGCTGGTGACATAACAGTATTTACAACCAGACCAGATACGGTTTGGGGTGCAACCTTCATGGTGCTTGCGCCCGAACATCCTTATGTTGCTGAGTTAACAACGTCAGAACAAAAAGCAGATGTTGAGGCCTATATTGAACAAGCTTCTCGTAAAACAGAAATTGATCGTCAGGCAGATAGTAAAGACAAGACAGGAATATTCACAGGTAGCTACGCAACAAATCCTGTAAATGGTGCACAGATTCCAATTTGGATCGCTGACTATGTACTTATGGGCTACGGTACAGGCGCAATTATGGCTGTGCCTTATGGTGATCAACGAGATTTTGAATTTGCTAAGAAATTCGATTTAGATATTATTGCTGTTATTAAGCCAGAAGATGAAGCAATTGTCTATGACCCTGCTGAGATGACTGAAGCCTATATTGGTGCTGGAACAGTGATTAATTCAGGACCGATAGATGGCACAGTCTGTAATGAAGAAAAGGGTAAGGCTAACCCAAGTATTGCTGCTGCAATTGATTGGTTAGATAACAATAAAGCTGGACGTTCAGCCGTGACCTATCGTTTGAGAGATTGGTTGATTAGTCGTCAGCGCTATTGGGGTACGCCTATTCCAGTTATCTAC
>CALGZD010000032.1 GCA_937934635.1 uncultured Deinococcales bacterium | reverse complement strand
TCCAAGACTATCTTGTGCAAACTTGCATAAGGGATTAACATGACATAGAAGGCTAAATCTAGTTCAATAGATTTAGCACCTAACTATGATTGAACTCTTAACTGCAAATCCTCTTATGCTCCTTTTCATCGTGGCTGCCCTCGGTCATGGCTTAGGTGGTATCAAGCTACCAGGTAGTAAAAATAGTAGAGGTGGCAAACTTGGCACGATGGCAACGTTGCTAGTCGGGTTAATCTTTGGTGCGCTCAGTTCAGATTTTCAGATTCCAGATATCATTTTTACATTAGGCTTAGCGCTCTATATCTACACACTTGGCTTAGAGTACGGTAGTAGCTTCTTTGCATCTTTCGGCGTGAAACGCTCGGTTGAAGCAGTTTTGATTATGCTTACTCAAGTGCTCATTGCTGCGATAGTTTTTGCTGTTTACTTGTTACTCAAGCTAGACATTACAACCCTATCAGGCATGTTCTCAGGCATCGTTGTCAATGCTGCATCGCTAGCAAGTCTTATTGATATAGCCAATAGTCAGGGGCTTTCTACAGAAGACATTATTGTTGGCTTTTCACTGAGTTTTCCTATTAGTGTATTAGCACGAATATGGGCACTTATGCTCGTAAACCGCTATCTAAAAATAGACTATGCCAAAGAAGCCAATGAACTTCGCAAAGAGTACCCTATAGATCAACAGCTTGAAGCAGCGACAATTCTTATCGAAAATGAGCAAATGACAGGGCAGCCCCTACGCTACACTTTGCAAGATAAAAACTGGAACGTAATGTTTGGCAGGCTTTATAGGGGTGAACGAGTCATGCTTGTTTCAGGTGAAACGATTTTGGAACTTGATGACATCATCACACTTGGGGGCAATCAAGAAGATCTTGATGAAGTCACGGCTGTGCTTGGTAAGTCTGTTAATCTAGACCGAATCAATGACATGACGCAGTTTTCTCGTAGACGTATGTTTGTGACTAACCCCGGCGTAGTTGGTTTACCACTGGCTGCCCTAAACATCCGAGATAAATTTGGCGCAACCATCACACGGGTACAACGTGGAGATGATGACTTTTTAGCCACGGCAGATTTTCCACTTGAACTTGGTGACAGGGTTAGGATTTTAGCACGTCCACGTGACATGGACAGACTCGCTGAATTTTTTGGTGACTCCTATGATGCACAGAGCAAACTGAATTTATTGACTTTAGGCTTAGGTGTGAGTCTAGGCTTAATTGTAGGTAGTGTTGGCATTAGTGTAGGTAGCAGCTTAACCTTTTCCCTCGGTACTGCTGGTGGTTGCCTTGTGGTTTCCATGTTACTGAGTTCACTCAGGCGTACAGGTTCACTTGTGTGGACGCAGCCCCTTGGTGCAAACCATACGATTCGGCAGATTGCTGTAGCCTTTTTACTCGCCACAGTCGGCATACGTTCAGGCTATAGTTTTTTCTCTACACTCTTTACTTTAGAGGGTTTAGCTATCATTCTTATAGCTGCAGCAATTGCATTTATCACGAGTGTGCTTACGCTAATTATTGGGTACAGGTTTTTCAAGATACCCTTTAGTTTGCTTAGTGGCATGGTGGTATCTCACCCATCTGCTTTGTCCTATGCAGAGGGGCTTTCTGGAAATCAGTTGCCTACGGTAGGCTTTACCTATTCGGTTCCTGTAGCGATTATTTCTAAGGTTTTGATTGCACAGTTGTTGTTGCTCATGTTGCTTTAAGTTATTCGTTAGTTGTTACAGCAGGCTCCGTTGAAGTTTCAGAGGTAGCTTCAGGATTAGATATCGGATTAGATATAGGTCCATCTGTCGGAAGCGATTGAATAGGACTAGTTAATGCAAGCTCAATAGCATCCAAAGGCTCAACCCACACCACAGACAAAAAGTGTTTCATGAACTCAGTGTCAGACATCCAAAAGATGCCATCACCTTCCCAAGGTTCACCTGGTTCGCTGTAACCCCAAGGGTTATAGATTTTGACACGGAAAAGCGTTCCATCTTCAGGGTTTTCAGGATAATCATCGACTTCTAGCATGACGTAGTTGTGATCTGCATGAATGCCTGTATTTTCGTATTTTGCATAGTTGCTGTAGGTGTTGATAACCGTTGGATAGCCTAAATTATAGTTGGTGGCTAAGCGCAGATAAACATCGTTGATGTGTACGCCCTGTACTCCTAAGCGCTCACTATGAAAACCAGTCAAGGCACTCATGATGCTGCCTGAATCTCCAGTAAAGCCGTATTGGTGAATGGCTGCGTAAGTATCTTCAGGTAAGTTTGAACGTCGGCTTTGGCGAATGGCTAGCATCTTCTCAACTACAATCGGCCAAAGCTCGTATTCATTGGGAGAAACTTCTCTAGCACGACCATAAACAAGCTCGCCAGCATTGAATGGGTAGGCGACTTCCTCACGAGCTGCGATTGGAAAATCAGCATCAACTGTGATGGCTGTTGCGCTACGAACTAAAGGTGCAACTTCTTCGGTATAGACTTCGAAGCTCTGGTCAGGTTCAAAAAAGTTGCCGTCAAAACTACCATTGCCATTATCTTCTAAGATGTCTGTGATGGCATGTGGACGTACGGCTGCCACTGCTGAGACTGCTGCCATCAGGTAACAATCTGAAAAGCGACCTTGACGTACATCTATCGGCGAAACACCTTCTGAAAATAGTGGACCTCTAAACCGTTGAAAGGGTAGGTCTGCTGGTGTGTAGACAATGCCATGTTCTGGCAAATGAGAGATGTTTGGATCTGCGATATTTACTAGATTAGTTGTTGTGCTAGTTGTTGTGCTAGTTATTGTGTCGTTGATGATGTCATTTGCTCTGGTTAAACTAAAACATGCAAGAACAAATAGATAGATAAGAAGTGTGCTTAGAACCCACACAATCCTTTTTGATAGTAGGGTTTTGAGTTTTTTGTGTTTTGCTAATGTAGCTACTGTATTGGTAGCGACTGCCTGTTTTTTCATGTAACATATCCCCGAATTCTCCCTAATCAAAGATTATAGCATAAATTCTCACATTTTACTAATACGGATATCATAATTCCAAAGAGAGCCCCACTTAAAGGCATTTTACTTGCAGTATTTAAAGTCACTATGAAGGCAACTAACTATCAACCAAAAGCGAAAAGCTATAACCGTCTGAGTAATATCTATCAGTTGTTAGAAACTATTGTGTTTGGTCCTTGGTTACAGAAAGCACGTTTGGCGCAGATTGATGCTTTGCAAGATGCACAAAAGGTTTTGATTTTAGGTGAAGGAGATGGACGTTTTTTAAAAGAACTTTTGAAATTCAAGCCACATTGTCAGGTAGATTGTATTGATAGTAGCGAAGGTATGTTGGAGCGAAGTAAGCAAAGGCTGAAGGTCGCAGGATTATCTATAGAGACTGTGAACTTCATTCACGCTGATGCACTAAGCTATTGCTACAAGTCGAATCACTATGATGCGATTGTTTCTCTCTTCTTTTTAGACAACTTTACGCAGCATCAACTAGAGTTGCTTGTTCCCAAACTAGCAAAAACTTTGCAACAAAATGGCAAATGGGTTGTCGCAGATTTTCAAAAACCTCAACATGGCGTTATGAAATATATAGGGCAAAGCCTCATTTGGATTATGTACCGCTTTTTTCGTTGGCAAACAGATATTTCAACAGGCTATTTAGCTAATCCTAAATGCTTGCTTGAAAAAGAATTGCAGCTCTCAGAGAGCAAGACATTTTTAGCAGGATTGCTTTACAGTGAAGTGTGGGCTCAGAAGTATAGATAGACTTAGAGGAAAAACTGAAACCTTAACGGTGTACCACGTACAAAAAACAACCATCTACAAACAATGATGACTACAATATTGAGTAAAATGATGGAATAGGCAAGTCCTTTGTGTCTTGGAAATTGACGATTGGTAAATAGAAGATTGATGGCGTCAATAAGTGGAATAACTATGCCAAGATAAAAAACTGATCTCGAGCCCCAAAAAATGAGCCCTGCAATCAGTAGATACATAGGAACAAAGAAAATTGCGCCCGTGAAGATTTTACGAGCAAATAAAAAGCTATGTATGAGTGCATTTGTAATAAGTACGATGATGGCTAGTAGCTGTAAATCCATAAAGTTAAATATTGCCCTGTACTAGTATCTTAACACGAAGAAGGTTGTGTTTGAATATGGACTGGGCAATAAGAATACTACATAAAAAATACCCCAGAATTACTCTGGGGTATTGATTTTTAAGACTTATTTTTACGACTAATGTCCTGTGTTTAGTTTAGGTAGCAACGGACGTACTGATTAGAACCGCTTTGCTCGAGCCCGATGAGTTCTAAACGCTTATGACCAATATTTACATATGATTCTTGACCACGTGTTAGGTTTACACGCATTTGGCGAGGCGTATTATTTTCTATAATCCCTATCACTAGTACTGAATCACCGCAACAGCCATTCTCGATGTTGATTAGTCTGAATGAAATACCACTGTCGATGCTGTAACCTTGGTTGTGATGTAAATCAACATAACCGTGTGATACTGGTGTATAGCTGATTGATGCATGTGCTGTATAGGTTGGTGCAGGCTGTGGTGCTGGTGCTGGTTGCGGTGTAATGTAACTATAGCTTGGTTCTGTGTTACCACATCCGCTGTTACAACCTGAGTCCGCAGCATAATAAGCATCTAAGTAGTCTTGATAAGACGCATAACCGTTATAACCAGTTGAGCTTGTGTGTGTCGTTGTCGTTATAGGTGTTGTGTAAGTAGTTCTAGGTGTTGTGTAAGTATAGGTTGGTGTTACTTGCTCAGCAGTATGATAGGCATCTAGATAATCTTGGTAAGATGCATAGCCCATGTAACCGTTTGATGTTGTTGATGTATGTGTTGTAGTTGCTGTATGGGTTTGACCTGAGCAGTTACTACTACAGCCAGAATCTGCTGCATAGTAGTTATCTAAGTAATCTTGGTAAGATGCATAGCCATTGTAGCCAGTTGATGTTGTTGTATAACTTGTTGATGGTGTATACGTCTGTGCTGGTGCTGTATAGGTCGGTGTTGTTGTAGTTTGACCTGCTGTATGATAGGCATCTAAGTAAGCTTGATAAGATGCATAGCCCATGTAACCAGTTGACGTTGTTGTATGACTTGTTGATGGTGCAATGTATGTATAAGTCGGTGCTGTATAGGTCGGTGCTGGTGCTGTATAGGTCGGTGTTGTTGTTACGACAACATCAGTGTTATAGCTGTCACCTGACGCTGAAGTACTACCGCCACAGTTATAATCACATGAAGGTGTTGTTGGTATTGGCTGATAGCTTGGAGCAGGCGTTACAGTTCTCGGAGGAGGGGTACAGCCTCTATTGCTGCCACCATTTCCTAAACCTCTGCCATTATTACCTCTACCATTTCCATTCCCAAGACCCCGTCCGTTATTACCTCTAGTACAGTCGTTTGCTAACACTGGGTAGTCGGCTTGTACAGGTTGTTGAATGACAACTGGTTGCTGAACTACTACAGGTTGTCTAACTACTACAGGCTGTCTAACTACAGGCTGTTGAATGACAACTGGTTGTCTAACTACAGGTTGTCTAATTACAGGCTGTTGTTGAACAACTGGCGCCGTAACTGTGAACTCAACATCTAAGTTATCTAAAAACTCACCAATCTGTCCAAAAAAATTTCCCTCTGTTGCGAAACTTGGTGAGAGAAATGATACTGTAATCATTACTAAAAAAACTTTTATTGCTTTCATGTATATCTCCAAATCCAATCCTTTTTCCTAATTCCTATAGTTATAAGTTTATAAAGTTATGGATAGTTCACACCTGAAAGAAACTGAAGATTCGTTCAGTTAGTTTGTAATAGTTGTGACATGAAAA
>CALGZD010000031.1 GCA_937934635.1 uncultured Deinococcales bacterium | reverse complement strand
GTGATAAAAAATTGCACCGAGTACAAAATTAATAGTTTGGTAAGTTTATTTTTCTTATTCTTTTCTCAGAAGCGCTTACAGCGTTACTAACATAACTAACACTATTTTGAGCTCGCTCTCCCTTACTAGCGAGCTTATTTTTTGTCTTATGGGAAGCAAAAAATAAGCGCTTCGTGACTTACGTCAACAAAGCGCTTCGGTTTTTTTAGCTCTTAGCTAATTTAGCTAGGCTAGTTACCTTCCTAAGAACTACCTAAAACTACCTTCCTAAAAAATTACCTTCCTAAAAAGAAGTTGATGGCTTCTGTTGGCGTCATATTTGTACGCACGTTTGAAATTAGTCTTGCAATTGTGAGTGGACTTGGTGTCGGTCCATCAAACAGTGCTACGTAGCGTTGGCTACCCTGTAATTCAGGAGCAGTGTATTCAAAGTAATCTATTTCTTTACCTTGTGGTACAAGAAAGACACTATCCATAACTTTGGGTTGGGTATTTAGGATATACATTTGTGATTGGTTGTTGGTAATAAAGAGTTTTTGCGCTGTTGTGGCATTTGAATAGATATAGTCATCCAATTCGTAGAGACAGTTTTCTAGGTAAGGGAAAACATTTTTGATGCTATTTTTGATGTCAATGCCTTCATCGATTGGTGGATTGTAAACCAACATGCGTGGGTACGGTCCTGTTAAACGTACTAAGGCTAGGAATGATAAGTCCGTTGCAGAACGGTCTTTTGCTGCAACGATTGCAACGCCTTCATTTTTACCAGCATCAATTAGATGATTGAAAGTAGCAAGTAAATCATCAATGATTTCCTGTTTGGTGTAGCCAGTTGTTGGTTCTCGCGGGTCAGGCAGGTTGTACCAGCCATGCACCCTTTTAAACATGCGGTGGACTTGGCTTCTGCCGATTTCGCCTGGCTGCCAAGTATTTGGGAGTAAGAACCTTTCAGATACAAACCTGTAGAGCTCATAGTTTGGATCATCGGTTGCGACTGCGCTTAGTGCTTGGTTGTCATCAATACCTGCTTGAATCGGCGGGAGGGCAGGTTCGATGATATCGATAGCACGTTTAAAAATAAGAGCTGCATCGTGTCCTGTAGCTTTTTCCTCTAGCGTGGTTAAGTCTAAGTCTTGCGTTAATTCGTCGTAACAAACTTGGCTCGAGCCAAGTTGAATAGTCAGTAAAAAAGTTAGCGAAAGTAGTAGTGTTCGAGTGAATTTGAACATGATTGAAGTATATCTATAAAGTGTGACGATAGCATGATAGTTCGACAAATAAAAAAAGCGGCACAATGGCCGCTTTAAAATGATTATCTTGCTTTTAGTGTTAAGTTATTGAGTAAAACGCAACTCGTATTTTGCATTCACAAACGGTGCAGCTTTACCATTTGCTGAACTGACTTTGACAAGAAGTTCAAGTGCATTAATTTCTTTTGTACATGTTCTATTACTTGGTGTAACAATACATGTCGCAATTATGTTTGAGCTTGCACCGTTATAGAAGTCAGCTCTAACTGGAATTGTTGTTTCAGCAGGTAAAGAAATTTCTGCGCCTCTTACACTGGCGTTGACAACATCATTGCTTGTAAAACAGTCAACATCATTTGTAGCTTCAATTGCACCTACATAGTCAGGATTAGTTCCGATAACTGTGATGTTTGGATTAATGCTTTGGATACCTAATTTACCACACTGATTGTTGATATCTTCTGTTTCATCATAATAGCTAGCTGCATAGGTATACAAGTTGTAATTAATAGCTTGATTGTTATAAACACGTACAGCTAGGATGGCTGTCAAAGGTGTATCAGCGCTTTTATTAGCAGGGTATGGAACAAAAATACAAGGTCCACGACACTCAGTTGCTTGATCGACTGGAATTGGCACAATAGCACTTGTTTCCAGCTCAGTACTTGCAAAGCTGTTCATTGTTCCGAATGATCCAGGTCCAGTACTTCTGCGAACTGCTTGGAAATCGCCATTACTATCTTTTGAAACTAGGATAATATCTGCGATGCCTGTTAGGTCGCTTCCGTTAGCGCCTTCGATTTCAAACCAGACACCATCGCCACCTGCATCACCAGGAATATCAACTTGATAGTAGAAGCTTGTACTTCTGTTATCTGTAACAATTCTGTCTGTTAGTGAAAATGGACCAGAAGCGGTTTTATTATCAGCACCTAGCGCAATAGATGAAGGGTTGCTTGCGTTACTGCCTGCTGGAGGCGGGGGTGGTGTTGGGGTTGGTTGAGGTGTCGTAATTGTAATATTTGGACTACCACAAGCAACCAGTAATATAAAAAGCAAGCCACTTAAACTCAAAACTAATTTTCTCACAAAAAATCCTCCATGTATGTAGTACTACTATTGTATGTGCAGTACTAATATTATATATGTAGTACTGTGTGTAGATGTTGTTCTACAGCACAGATTTATTGACCTAAGACATTGACTGGCACTTCAATTTCTTTGTGTAGCCTGTCTATTAAAAGTATTTTAAACCAAAAGCGTGTGTATTAGCTTAACAAGTCTGAACAAACGTCCAGCTTATGCTATTACTACTCAACAGCCATTACGAAGTCGTATAAGTCGGGTGCGCCAGGGTGGGCTTCGATTTCTAAGTCTTCGTAGGTGCTAGAGAGCTGCTCGAGCCAACCCTCAATCTCATCCTCAGTATAGTTTGTATTGTAGTACAAGGTGGCAATTTCTTTGTCATCATCTAGCTTTGCTATCAGTGACTCCAAGCAATCTTTGGCGTTACCAGTAGAAAGCGTAAGTTTATTGTCAATCAGACCGATAAATTGCCCTTCAGTCACGTCTACACCGTCAATGCTGGCTGTACGACTTGCTGTGGTAACTTCCAGCGTATTGGCGTCGTCTGCTATATCTTGTAAGTCATCAATTAGTTCTTGAGCTGTTTTTGTACCGTCAAAAGCAACTGCAACAGCCAGTCCTTGACCAAGTGTCTTCGTTGGTAAGACATGAACTTCTTTTTCAGGAATAAGCTCGTTCACACGCTCTGCTGCCATGATGATATTTTTATTATTTGGCAAAATCACAATGCTTTCAGCAGGAACAGTGCGCACTGCATCAGCAATGTCTTGCACACTTGGGTTATTGCTTTGACCACCACCGACAACCCTAGCCCCTAAGCCACGGAAGCTTTTGGTAAGCCCATAACCACTACTTACAGCAACTAAGCCACTTTTTGCCATCTGCACTTCGTTAAAGTCGGTATCATCAACAATTTCTTGAAACTGCTCACTCATATCTTCAACTTTTGAACGAACCATTGTGCCGTATTTAGCAACCATGGCTAAAAGCTGTTCTGGCTCTTCGGTGTGAATGTGCCCTTTTACAAAGCCATCACTACCAACAACCAAAAGCGAGTCACCTTTATCAGAAATCATCTCTCTGATTTCATTTGCAGAAATGTTAGCGTCTTTGAGCAAAAACTCTGTACAGAAGCCAAACTCTTCTGATTCCATGTCTTGTTGTGCTCTAAAGGTTATTTCAGGCGGTGGCGGTAGCTCTTTACCTTCAAATGATGCAATAACACCTTCAAGCACACGTAAAAAGCCAAGACCGCCAGAATCAACGACACCAGCTTGTTTCAAAATAGGTAACATTTCTGGTGTTTCATCAAGCGCTTGCTTGCCCTCTTCCCATGCATGTTTGAGGACATCAAGCGGCTTAGCATGACTGCTTTTTTCGACACCTTCGGCTGCACGGCGTACAACGGTTAGGATAGTTCCTTCCGCTGGTTTAATGACTGCCTTGTAGGCATATTCAGTCGCAGATTGCAAAGCTTTGCTGATGCTTTCACTATCGAGTGTAGTTGCACCTTTGATTGATTCTGCGAATCCTTTGAGAACTTGACTCAAGATAACGCCAGAATTACCTCTAGCACCCATTAGTGAACCATGCGAAAGCGCATGTGAAAGCTCTTCAAGCGTATTCGGTGCTATATCACGTAATTGTTGACGTACAGATTGCATTGTGAGGTGCATGTTGGTACCTGTGTCGCCATCTGGTACAGGGTAGACGTTGAGTGCGTTGACTTCTTCGACGTAAACACCTAACCAATCAGTAGCATATATAAATGCATCTGAAAGGCTTTTAACATCAAATTGGTGGCTTGCAGCAGCACTAGACATGGTGCAATGTCCTATCTTGACTTAAGGTGTCTTGACCTAATGTTCTACCAGCTAATGTTCTAGAAGCTAGTGTTCTACAAGCTAGTGTTCTACAAGTGTAGAAAAATTTCTTTAACATGTTGTAACTCCTACTATTTGCATCAGTTTACCGCATATATAGGCTGAAACAAAGCGACTTAAAGAGAAATTGCTAGGATTTCCTCTTGTATGAAGATATTTTGCCGTATATCGCAAATGTTTTTTATGGCAATCTCTAATGTATTTTGGAATGAGCATTTACAAACCTGAGGTGCTTGTTAATGCAAATGTTAGAAACAAATGGAGAAATATAGTGATTGTTCTAGGATGTTTTAGGACATTTGCATTGATTAGCTAATAAAATAAAGACGGTTTACCAGATTGCGTGTATCGACTTGTGTATCCACTTGTGTAATCCTTGATTGATTCAGTTTGACTTGAATTAATACACACGAAATCGGAAACCTTTATAAAAAAATAGCTACCGCATTTTAGTGCGGCAGCTAGATAATATCTTGATTTTACCTAATTACTTATTTTTCAACGATATGTACAGTCTCAATGTTGTCAGCAGGAACAGAGCCTGGACGCATTGGGTCAACACGTTGAATACGGTCAAGCACATCGTCTCCTGCAATGACCTTACCAAAGACAGCGTGCATACCGTCTAAGTGCGGTGTGTCTACAAACGTGATGAAGATTTGTGAACCGTTAGTATTTGGACCACGGTTTGCCATTGACAAAATGCCTTTACCTTTGTGGCTGAGCATTGGGTCAAACTCATCATCGAAAGTATAGCCTGGACCACCTGTACCTGTACCTGTAGGATCACCTGTTTGTGCCATGAAGTTATCAAGTACACGGTGGAAGATGATGCTATCGAAGTAGTGATTCAAGGCTAAAAAGACAAAGTTGTTGACTGTTTTAGGTGTTTTGTCTTGATAAAGGTCTATGACCATGCGACCTTTGCTTGTTTCCATAATTGCCATATAGTCTTTTGATTCGTCGATGACCATATCAGCTTTTGCAAAGGTGGTAACACGTTCTTCACTTAAAAAGGGAGTTAGGCTGTAACCTTCTGGAATGTACATAAATTAATCTTACAGCTTAGGCTTGGTGACAAGCTAGGTAATAAGGTATACGTATGTATACCCATTCACGTCCGTTCGCCGATGTGTGTGAGGTTCAACAAATCGTGGAAGAGCTTTAGTAATAAAAAAAGAGCGACATTGAATCGCTCTTTTATACAATTACTGCAGTAAGTATCAGGTTAAAGCCTAACTTTTCTTACTCAAAACTAACATCAAGCACTTTATAGTTGAACTTCTTTTGACCAAGCTGGAAGGTAACGTCATCATCAGTTTTCTTACCCATAAGCTGTGCACCTAA
>CALGZD010000030.1 GCA_937934635.1 uncultured Deinococcales bacterium | reverse complement strand
TATGCCAGAGATGATGATGGTGATGGTTTCTGTGAAGTCCACACCAACACTATTGAAGGCTTTTGGTCCTTACTTCGTTCTTGGCTCAGACCTCATAGAGGTATCTCTCAAGAAAACCTACCTCTCTATTTAGGCTTCTTTGAATTTGTTCATAACTCTAGACAAAGAGGCAAAGCTTTACTGCCTTCTTTACTTCAACTTTTGCTATGCCCTTGAAACGCATATTGAGCCTAAAGTTTTAAATGTTTGGTTTGTGCCCTGCTTTTATACTCACAATGATGCACGAGGGCAGGGATTAACAAAGACTCTTCTTGAAGCTGCGGTCAAGCTAGCAAAAGAGCATGGTGCAGAAGCACTTGATGGTTTTCCCTTTACAAGTGAAAAGCGTCGATCGAGTAGCCAGATTCATGTTGGGTTTGAAGCGACATTTTTAGCTTGCGGATTTGAATCTATTCACAATCCATCTGATAGCCGTGTGGTGATGCGCCGAATTTTATAAACATCTAAGATATTCGGCCTGTACTGCAGGGCACACCCTTACATTTTAGGTTTCAAAGCACTAGACTGTGCCATGCTTCAGGCAAAAAGTTCAGCTCTACAAAAGCGTTTTGCACTTTCAAGTGGTGGCTTATCTATCTTTCTTATTTTGGTACATATGGGAGTGGATAGCTATAGCAGCATGTTCTATGCTATGCAGCCCATTCTTCAAGAAAAGTTTGCGCTTAGCAAAACGACCTTGGCAATGTTGGTCGCAACACTATCGCTAAGTACCTCTTTTGTTCAACCATTATTTGGAAGTGTAGCGGATCGTTTTGGTAGACGTGTCACTGCTGCTTTTGGTGCATTACTCATTGCATTATTGCTTAGCCTTATGGGGGTTATGCCCACAGTTCCTTTACTTTTTTTCTGTTTGCTATTTGGTGGTTTAGGCTCTGCTGCTTTTCACCCTGCGGGTACAAGCATTGCTAGAGAGTCAGGCAAAAATAAAGGTTTGGCTGTGGGTCTTTTTAGCTTTGGTGGCACGATTGGGTTGGCAATTGGTCCAATTGTTGCTTTGTTTATCATTGCAAACTTTGGGCTTCAGTGGACACCTATTGTCATGATTCCAGGTGTTGTCTTGGCACTTCTTATGTTCGTGGTGATGCCAAAGGTGGACATGTCTCAAGTTGAAAAACGAAAGTTTTTTGACTTGTCTATATTTAATGGTCCAGTAGGTTTGCTAGCAATAGTTGGTATTTTGCGAAGCATCACCTATGTGACTTTTGCAAGTGGTATGCCACTCTGGTTGGTTAGTCAAGGCATCGCTAGAGATAGTAGTGTCATTGGTTGGACGCTAGCACTCAATTCATTTGCTGCTGGTTTTGGTGGCATACTTGCTGGTTATCTTGCACCCTACTTAAACAGACAAATTTTGATTACTGGCACAATGCTTGCTGCTTTGCCAGTGTTTCTTTTATTGTTTCAAGTTGAGATTGCATCACCAGCTTACTATGGCTTAATCATGCTTGGCGGTGTTCTTGTAAATGCAGGTTTACCTTTGATGATTGTAAGCGCACAAGACTTAGCACCACATGCTATTGGTACTGCTTCAGGAATTATGATGGGGTTTAGTTGGGGAAGTGCAGGTCTTTTTTACATTTTTGTAGGAAGAATGCAAGACGTGATAGGTATGCAAGCTGCGATGTCTATGGCATATTGGTTGTTGGTACCAGGTGCTTTATTGGCTTTCTATATTTTTAGACGCTACAAAGATAGATTGGTGTATTAGTCCTAAATCATCGTAACTGTGCAAGTCTGTTATTTATGTGATGGCTATGTGATGGGGCTATGTGATGACATTGTCCCTTTGACATCAGCCTTAATTAAAGCAATAATCCACAAGTATTTTGATTGATTTTAGATTTTAGTAACTCTAGATTCTTAATAGCATTAAGAAAGTGTAAGTACTACAAATTACTAGTTCAATGTCAAGTACTTTAGATTATTATCAAATAAGTTTGAGTTCGCTGAAAGAAGATGCGGGGCTCGAGCTACACCTAAACCCTCACACAAATAAAATAAACTCGGTAAAAATAAATAAACATTACTATTTACGTCATCCTGACCTTTCTGATTCAGAAGTCAACAAAATAGCCTCAAAACTATTACACGAACCGCTACTAGAAAAGTTAACTTTTGGTACAGAAGTAAATAGTAGTAAAGCAAAACAAATACACATCGCCTTTAAACCTGGTGTAACAGACCGAGAAGCTTTTGAACTCAAAACTGCCTTAGCACAACTAGGTTTTGCTGATGCTCAAGTTGCACGTTCAACCACCTATCTCCTTGAAGGAGATATTAGTGCAGATGCTTTGGAACAGCTAGCCAAACAGCTCACTAACCCTGTTACTGAAGACTACAGTTTAGAAGCAATAGAGCCAACATTTTTAAGTGGTCAAGAAATTCGTTCAGGCTCAAGCAGTTTTGATATTTCTGCCATGGACGATGAAGCGCTTCTAGCATTGTCGAATTCAAATAAACTTGCACTGAATCTTTCTGAGATGCAAGCAGTCCGTGACTATGCAAAAAAAGAAGGGCGTCAACTCAGCGAAGCAGAACTTGAGATGGTTGCGCAAACGTGGTCAGAGCACTGTTACCACAAAACCTTTCGAGCAAATATAAGCTTTACTGAAATCGCAAACGGAGAAAGTAAAACGCAAGATATTGATGGCTTACTAAAAAGCTACATCAAAAAAGCAACTGACGAGTGTCAGAAAGATTGGCTTATTTCGGTTTTTGTTGATAATGCTGGCATCATCGACTTTGATGGTGAATATGTTCTTTCTTTTAAAGCAGAAACGCACAATCACCCTTCAGCCCTAGAACCTTTTGGTGGCGCAAACACAGGCGTTGGCGGTGTCATTCGTGACATTATGGGCGTATCTGCAAGACCTATTGCCGTGACTGATGTGCTTTGCTTTGCACCAAGTGACCTACCAGCAGATGCACTTCCAGAGGGTAGTTTAGATCCTGTGACTATTGCAGCAGGCGTGGTTGCTGGTATCGGTGACTATGGCAACAAAATGGGTATACCTACTGTAAACGGAAGTATTCACTACCATCCAGATTACGCAGCTAACCCACTTGTTTACTGCGGTTGTGTTGGTCTAGCGAAGCACGACACCCATGTCACCTCACCTCAAGTTGGTGACCACATTATCGTGCTAGGTGGTGCAACTGGGCGAGATGGTTTAAAGGGTGCAACCTTTTCATCTTTAGATTTAGATAGCGATACCAACGAAGCAGAATTTGCCTCAACCGCTGTGCAAATTGGTGACCCAATTGTAGAAAAAGATGTTATGGAAGTTGTTTTAGTAGCAGCCGAGGCGAAGCTATACAACGCTATTACGGACTGTGGCGCTGGTGGTCTTTCCTCCGCAGTTGGTGAAATGGCAGAAGAACTTGGTGCAAGAGTCGAGCTTGAAAAAGTTAGTTTGAAATATTCTGGACTGCTTCCGTGGGAAGTATGGCTTAGTGAAGCACAAGAGCGCATGGTCTTATCAGTCTCAGCAGACAAACTTCCTGAACTTCAGAAACTCTGTGACCTGTACGGTGTGTTGTTAGATGATATCGGCACAATGACTGGTACTGGTATCATGGAAGTCTACTTTGATGGTCAATCAATCGTAGGACTCGACATGAGTTTCTTGCATGACGGTCACCCAAAGCTTCAACTTGAGGCAGAGTGGCACGTGCCAACTCCTGACACAAGTGATGTAGAACTTCCAGTAGCTAGCCTCAAGCCTTTGATTTTAAAAATGCTTGCTGACCCAAATGTTGCGAGCAAGGCTGATGTTATCCACCAGTACGACCACGAGGTACTTGGCAGCACGGTTGTCAAGCCGCTCACAGGCTACCGTAATCATGGTCCAAGTGATGCAGCGGTTATCAAACCTCAATTTTGTAAGTCTGAAAAAGCTTTTGCACTGGCTCACGGCATCAATCCGCACTATGGCGAATTGGATAGCTACGCTATGGCTATAAGCGCAATCGATGAAGCTGTTCGCAATGCAGTCTGTGCTGGTGCAAACCCCAAACACATGGCAATCCTTGATAATTTCTGTTGGGGAAATCCGCAGCTTAAAGATAGGTTGGGTAGTTTGGTAAAAGCCTCTCAGGCTTGTTATGACGGGGCCAGGGCTTTCGATCTACCCTATATTTCAGGAAAAGATAGTTTAAACAACGAATTTGTGAGCAAAAATGGTGAGCGCAAAGCCATCCCTCCAACCCTGTTAGTGTCTTCCATAGGTGTTTTAGATAACTATATCCATGCAACGACAATGGATTTAAAAGAAGTAGGTAATCCTGTTTATCTAGTAGGTCAAACAAAATGTGAACTTGGTGCTTCAGTTTTAGCCAGACACTTAAAAGATATTAAGAATACTGTTGTACCTCAACATGCAGAAGAGTCACCACAAGCTGCGCTTGCAATTCATAGTGCAATTTCCCAAGGTACTGTTCGTGCTTGCCATGATTTAAGTGATGGTGGTTTAGCTCTAGCTGCCGCTGAGATGGCACTAGCAGGTGGTTTGGGTTTAAACATTGATTTAGGTAAACTTGATAATCCAGAAAACTTAACTGTTACATCTTTGCTATTTTCTGAAAGTAACGGACGCTATTTGGTTGAAGTAGATGCTGCGAAACAAGCTGAGTTTGAAAACTGTTTTGAAAACTTGGCTTTAGCTAAAGTTGGTACTGTTCAAGATTTAAAATCATTAGTGGTTATGCAGGGAAAGCAATCAGGTTCCTCTCTATCGATTGCTATCGATGACTTAGAGGCTGCGTTTTGTAGACAGGAGCTTGCACTATGAAACCACTTGTGATGGTTATTTCTGCATCAGGCACTAACCGTCAGCATGACGCAGCTTGGGCTTGTGAGCTTGCAGGTGCTAACACTGAACAAGTTCACATGTCGCAATTACTGGGCAGTGAAAACACTAGTGACATTCTTTCAAAAGCTGACATGCTCCTTTTTGCAGGTGGCTTCTCCTACGGCGATGCGCTAGGTGCAGGAAAACGTTGGGCATTTGATTTAGAAATTGGTTTAAAAGAAGGTCTTACAAATTTTGTAGAAACAGGCAAGCCTGTTATTGGCATCTGTAATGGCTTCCAAGTTTTGCTCAAAGCTGGACTACTTGATTTAGCTGAAGAACAAGCTACACTCACGCACAATGAAAATGCGAAGTTTGAGTGTCGCTGGGTTTATCTTGAAGCTAACAAAAATACAACCTGTAGCTTTCTCAAAGATTTAGATGAACTCATCTACTGCCCTGTAGCACATGGTGAAGGTCGTGTCCTTGCCAATCAAGACATTGCTGCTGAACGTATAGCCTTTAGCTACACAACTGCTGAAGATAGCAAGGCTATCAACTATCCCTTTAATCCAAATGGTTCACAACAGCACATTGCAGGACTCTGTAACGAGAAAGGCAATGTACTTGGGCTGATGCCACATCCTGAAAATCATGTTGTTGACTATCATCACCCTCGCTGGACACGTGGCGAAGTCGGCAATAAAGGTCTAAGCCTATTTGAAGCTGCTATTAACTATAGTAAACAAGTATAAAGTAAACAGGTGTAAATCATATCTTTTGGAGAAGATTATGTTAAGTAAAGAGGCTATTGAATCCGTTACCTCAAATGCACTGAAAAGTGTTGATTTGGATGTTGGTGAGAAGTCACAAGGTAAAGTTAGAGATATTTACGAGCGTTCTGCTGAGCACTATGGTGGCAATGATGAAATGATTCTCGTCACCACTGACCGCCTATCAGCATTTGATAGAGTACTGGGTACTGTTCCCTACAAAGGTCAAATGTTAAATCAGATATCTCTTTTTTGGTTTGAACAAATCAAAGACCTTGTTTCTGATTACGTACGTACCAGCCCACACCCAAACGTCATCATTGGTGAAAAGTGTGATGCTCTACCAATAGAAGTGATTGTACGTGGATACATAAGCGGTGTTACTAAAACGGCACTTTGGTACCGCTACAGTTTGGGTGAGCGCACAATATACGGTCATGATTTTCCAGAGGGCTTAACTAAAAACATGGCACTACCAACGCCGATTATTACGCCAACAACTAAAGGTGGTCCAACAGGACACGACGAGCGTTTAGATGTTGATGAGGTTGTTAGCAAAGGCTACTTAGATGCTGAGCTTTGGGATAAAGTCCAGAAAATTTCTTTAGAGATTTTTAGGAGAGGTCAAGAAGTAGCTAAAGAAGCTGGGTTAATCTTGGTTGATACGAAGTATGAATTTGGTATCAATCATAACGGTGAACTCGTAATCATTGACGAGGTTCACACACCTGATTCAAGCCGTTATTGGCGAGCTGATACCTACGAAGCTCGAATTGCTGCGGGTGAAGAGCCAGAAAACTATGACAAAGAATTTATTCGCCTATGGTACGCCGAGAGAGGCTACCGTGGCGATGGTGAGCCACCTGCATTTTCAGATGAGCTAGCAGTTTTTGCTTCACAACGTTACATAGATGTTTATGAAAAGCTAACCTCGAAAACTTTTGAGCCTGTGAGCTATCCAGCAGAAAACGACATAGCTGTCGCAGTTAAAAATTCGTAAATAAATACAACTAGATATAATCTAGAGATAATAAGGAAATAAGGAGAAAAGGAGAAAAACATGGCACACGACGTTTATATTTTGATGGGTTCAAAGTCAGACATGGGGCATGTCTCGAAAATTACCGATGGGCTAGATGCACTTGGTCTTAGTTATAGACTTAACATTGCTAGCGCACACAAAACCCCACAAAGACTTTTAGAAGTCATTGCCGAAATCGAAGCTGTTCCTGAGCCAAAGGTGTACATTAGCGTGGCAGGTCGCAGCAATGCGCTTTCTGGAATGCTAGATGCAACTGTAGTTGCACCCGTGATTGCTTGTCCACCACCGTCAGATAGCTTTGGTGGTGCCGATATCTTTAGTAGTTTGCGTATGCCATCTGGCGTTGCACCTGCTGTTGTGTTAGACCCAGGCAATGCTGCCCTCTTTGCAGCAAAAGTTCTTGGTCGCAAAGAGGCTGTTGCAAAACTACAAGAAGCTAACCGCCAAAAACTTTACGATGCAAACGCAGAACTCTAAAAACGCAAGTACTATAAAAGAAAACGATAAACCACAGGACAAGTGTGGCGTTTTCGCCATATTTGTCCCTGAAGATTCGGAAGTAAAGCAAGATGTCGCACGTCTAAGTTTCTTTGCTTTACATGCCTTACAACACCGAGGTCAGGAAAGTGCTGGCATTGCGACTAGCGATGGCAATGTTGCCCATATCTATAAAGCAATGGGTTTAGTTAATCAGGTCTTCAACGAAGATAATCTCTCTACACTTCCAGGTCATCTTGGCATTGGTCATACCCGCTACTCAACTACAGGCAGTTCAAACTTTCGCAATGCACAACCACTGTTAATTGAAACAATGCTTGGACCTCTAGGCATTGCTCACAATGGCAACTTAACCAATGTGCCGATGCTCCGTAGAGAACTTTTGCAGCAAGGTGTAGGACTATCTACTTCGTCTGATACTGAGGTGCTTGTACAGCTCTTAGCAGGTGGAAGAGGTGATTGGTTCTCTAGAATTCGTGCGCTCATGGCACAAGCTGAAGGCGCCTATGCCTTAACAGTACTTACTCGTGATGCAGTTTTTGGTATGCGTGACCCATGGGGCTTTAGACCACTCTGTATTGGTCAGTTAGATAATGAACCTAATGGCTACGTACTCGCTAGTGAGTCTTGTGCATTAACAACAATAGGTGCAACATTGGTCGATGAAGTTCAACCAGGGGAAATAGTAAGGATAGATGCTAATGGCTTGCACCGAGAACAAGGTGCGCCATCTCGGAAAGTTTCTCTCTGTACCTTTGAACATATTTATTTTGCTAGACCAGACAGCATGTTTCAAGGTCGGGTTATTCATAAAATTCGCCAACAGCTAGGTGAAATTCTAGCTAAAGAATCTCCAGTCGATGCAGATGTTGTCATCAGTGTGCCAGATAGCGGTACACCTGCTGCTATTGGTTTTGCAAGAGCTTTAGGTTTAGACTTTACTGAAGGGCTCACCAAAAACCGCTACATCGCCCGAACTTTTATACAACCAAGCGATGAGCTTCGTAAGAATGCAGTAAACCTGAAGTTTAATCCTCTACCAGATAACTTAACTGGTAAACGGGTTGTAGTAGTAGATGATTCTATAGTTCGTGGTAACACTGTCCGTCCGTTGATTCAAATGATTCGTGATGGTGGTGCAACAGAAGTGCATGTGCGAGTGTCAAGTCCGCCGATTAAACATCCCTGCTTTATGGGTGTGGATATGGCGACTCAAGATGAACTGATTGCCTTCAAGCATGACGTTGATACTATTGCCCAAAAAGTTGGTGCTGACTCACTTGCTTATCTAAGCATTGAAGGATTGATGCAAGCTGTGCAAAGCGTTGAAGCTGAGGGTGATTCTGGATATTGCAATGCTTGTTTTACAGGAAAGTACCCACTTGATGTTAACAACTTATCAAAACAAGGTTTAGAAAACTCACTAGCTTAAAGCTTATAAACTATGAAAAAAGATAACTTAAATATATTGCTTATTGGTGGTGGTGGTAGAGAACATGCGCTTGCGTGGAAATTGGCACAATCAGAGCGTGTAGCTGTCATACATGTGCTTGCAGATAATGCTGGTTTAGCACAAACGCAAAAAGTAATTCAGCATCTTGATGTTTCAGCACCACTTGATTTTGCGAGAGAAAACAACATTGACTTTTGTATTGTTGGACCAGAGGTGCCTCTTGCAGATGGCATTGTAGATGAACTCGCTGAATTAGGTATTCTTGCATTTGGACCTAAAAAAGTTGCTGCACAACTTGAGGCGAGCAAAGCTTTTGCTAAAGATTTTATGCAACGACATAACATTCCAACT